>CALMPX010000200.1 GCA_937871355.1 uncultured Bdellovibrio sp. | reverse complement strand
TACCATAGTTCGGTGGCATATACAGCTGACCTAAAATAATTTCGATCTTATTGTCTTTGGCCCAAGCGACCGTAGCATTCAAATTTTTTTCCGTATCTTCAGGCTTAATTCCTCGTAGCCCATCATTACTACCCAATAGCAAAAGTACTAAATCGGGCTTCGCTTTAGATAACCACTTAATACGCTCTAAACCCGAAGCTGATGTCGAGCCACTTGATCCAGCGGACTTAACCGTCCAATTGATTTTTTCTTTTTTAAGTCGCTCACCAATCAATGCAGGAAACGCTGCGGACTGAGATACGCCGTAACCTTCTGTTAAGGAGTCCCCGAGAATTAAAAGAGTTTTATTTGCAGCAAGAACCGTTGTTTGGAAAATAAAAATCAAAAGGAGAAGCATCGTTTTCATAGGCTGTATAGTAACATCTCTACAAGCAAATACAATGGTTCACAGAATGCAAAAAGCCAAGACGACTGATCCATCTTGGCTTTTATGAGCTTTCGGTAACTCTTTTTTAAAGGAGGTTCCGAATGCCGAATTATTACTGTACCCACAGTCGTTTTCGACGTTTCGTAAAGAAAGCTAAATACTTCTTAAGACTAGTTTTGTTGGTCTTCGAAGTGCTTAGAAAACTAATAGACCTGATCTAAGACCAGAGTATCGTTTTGTAACGCGCGTAGCGCAATAGCACCGAAGAGGGGACTACAAATCCTTTTGCCAAAGCTTATGGAAAACAAAATCAAGATGGAGAAGTCACTTTAACTTCATAATTATAAAGCTTCAATGACCATGGCAATACCTTGTCCCCCGCCGATACAAGCAGAGCCTAAAGCGTACTTCCCTTTACGACGACGTAATTCATAACAAAGATGATTCATAATACGCGTTCCTGACGCGGCCAAAGGATGCCCCACCGCAATTGCTCCGCCGTTTACATTTGTTTTTTCTGGATTTAATTTTAATTCTTTTTCGACGGATAAATACTGAGCGGCAAAAGCTTCATTCACTTCGATCAAATCCATTTGTTCTAATGTTAAACCCGCTTTAACTAAAGCTTGGCGAGCCGCTGGCGCAGGGCCGATTCCCATCATCTTAGGATCGCATCCAACACTGGCCCATGAAATAATTCGAGCCAGAGGCTTTAATCCATTCGCTTTGGCAAATGATTCACTGGTAATTAAAGACATAGCTGCTCCGTCAACAACGCCTGAGGCCGTGGCCGCTGTGACTGTTCCGTCTTTTTTGAAAATCGATTTCATTGTCGCAATTTTTTCCAAAGTAACTTCTGGTTTTGGATGCTCGTCTTTATCAATAATAACTTCGCCTTTTTTAGTGGTTACTTTAAAAGCGCAAATTTCATCTTTAAAAAAATCTTTTGCTAAAGCATTTTTATAACGAGCTTGAGTTTGAATAGAATACTTATCGCAAGCTTCGCGAGTGATATCATATTTTTCGGCTAAATTTTCGGCTGTGATGGCCATCGGGATTCCGGCGTACATATCCGTTAACGCCGATGTCATATAATCTTCTAATTCGAAATTTCCCAATCGCAATCCGTCGAAGCGAACTTTGCGTGCGACATAAGGAATTTGCGACATTTGCTCGACTCCACCAGCTAAAATACACTGTCCATCACCGTTTTTAATCATCATCGCCGCTTCAATAATGGATTGAAAACCAGAGCCACAAAGACGATTTACAATATAAGCTCCGCGATCTACGGGGATCCCCATTTTCAAACCCACATGACGAGGAATATAAGCGGCATCGGCTCCACTTTGAATGACATTACCAATAATAATATGATCTACTTTTTCAGGACTGACTTGGCACTGAGCCAATGTGGCATTTCCAGCAGCGATAGATAAATCCGTTGCGCTTACATCTTTTAAGCCACCACCGAAAGATCCAAAAGCTGTTCTTTTTCCTGCAACAATAACGATATTTTCTGACATGATTTTCTCGATTCTTAATAAGAGTTTGAACTGCTCTTAAGAATAGAAAATTAAAAATAAGATGAC
>CALMPX010000199.1 GCA_937871355.1 uncultured Bdellovibrio sp. | reverse complement strand
CTACAGCGAACGCAAGAGCCTCAGCACCGAAGAAACCTTCGACACCGACACCATCGACATTGTTTTCCTCAAAGCACGCCTCGTGAAGATGGTGGAGAAACTCGCCTTCCAGCTGCGCAGCGAAAACAAACTAACGGCCTGCATTACCGTAAAGATCCGCTACTCGAACTTCGACACCCACACCACTCAATGCCGTATCCCCTATTCCTCCAACGACCATACGCTGATTTCAAGAGCGAAGGAACTCTTCGACAAGCTCTACGAACGCCGGATGCTGGTGCGGTTGCTGGGCATACGCTTCAGTCACCTCGTCGGCGGCGGACACCAGATCAATCTTTTTGAAGACAGTGAAGAAATCATCAACCTCTATCAGGCGATGGATAAGATGCGATTGAAATTCGGGGATGGAGCGATACAAAGAGCAATAGGAACGGGATTGAATTTACGGAAATTTAATCCGTTTAATGGGTTGAAATCATAATTTGAAAATGGGTGGATTTGAAGATTTGAAAATGGGTTGATTTGTCGCGAGCTTTAGCTCGTGATCGCGAGCAAAAATCTCCGTAAGGAGATAGCGCCTCGCGAAAGATGAGATGAATTTGAAGATTTGAAAATGGATGAATTTGAAGATGGTTTTAATTAATGTTGGTACTTATTGATGGAGAGGCCTCGACATGTTTTAATTTAGATATAATTTCTGATCGATATCTATATTAATAACCAAGAGGTTCACGGCTGGTATGTCTAATTCTTAGAATTCGAATTTCTCTTTGGTCTGAATTAATTTGATAGGTAACTCTGAAGCTCAAGACAACAAATGCACGAAAGTTTTTATTTGAAGGATCTTTTAATTTGTCAGGCTCACAAGCGAGAGGATTTGTCTTAATTACTTCAAGTCTTTCTACTATAGCATTTTTGACAATTTTAGGCGCACGTGTACTTTGCCCTTCAAGATAGGTCAGGATTTCTTTGAAGTGGTCAAGGGCGTTTCTGTCCCAAACCACTTTAAATGGTAAAGACTTTACCATTTAGACAACTCTTTAATGGCGTCTTTATGAGAAATCGAATTACCTTTCTCAATACGAGTTACGGCGTCATTAATTTCTTTATTATATTGTTTGCGGCTGATACGTTTCGTGTCATTGTCAACATTTAAGAAACTTTTTATCATCTCAAGAACTAAGGTCTGTTGCTTAGTAGATAACAATGGCAGATAATTATCAACTTGCTTTTTTATTGTTGTCGATGTCATGAGTTTGTTTTAAGTGAGTCAAATTTATAAAGAATAATTAGAAAAGACAAAGTCTTTGAAAAACTATCGTACTATAATAACTTAAATTTGAAAATGTGTCAATTTGAAGATTTGATCGCGAAGCCTCGCGATGTGTCAATTTGAAGAT
>CALMPX010000198.1 GCA_937871355.1 uncultured Bdellovibrio sp. | reverse complement strand
AAGCAGAGGATATCGATAGAAAGACTAAATTTTTAAAAGAAAAAACAAAATAATAGAATGGAATTTCAATTTGAATTTGAATTATAAAATAATATAGAATGATAATAATAGGACTAAGAAAAAAAAACAATAACAGTGTCGTTAATAACTGACCCTTGATTTTATCCATCATTTTTTCTGATATCAGACCAAATACGTAACCACTTATTGATCTCTTCTTTAGAATAAACTTTGAAATCTAATAATTTAAAAACACGTAAAGTATCAAAAGCTGTTCCCTCAGTGATTTGCTTATCCATCGGCAGCATATAATTCTTTTTCATGATAATACGTTGACCGTCTTTTGATTGCACAAAGGAAATGAATTTGCTGGCGGCTTCGCAGTTTTTACAACTCGCTAATAATCCCATGAATTCAACTTGAACCGGCAAGCCTTCTTTAAATTCCAAAGCTTGGTAGTTCGAATCGTTTTCTTCAACCAGATGGTAAATAGGTGAAGTGATGTAAGATAGCACAACATCAGCATTTTTATTTTTAAATAAACCATAAGCCGTCGACCAGCTAGGGGAAAAACTGTGCGCGTGTGTGTTCAAATCTTTTAAAAACTGTGTCGCTTGGTCCTCATTTTGCGTACTAGCGACCCAAAGTAAAAATTGCAAGCCAGGGCTACTGGTCCGTGGATCCTCAAAAGCAATTTTAGATTTTAAAGCAGGCTTTAATAAATCCGGAAGAGAATTGATCTGGTAATTTGAATCTGTGCGTTTGATGAAAGCGATGGCTGACCAATCGTAGGGAATAAAATTCATAAATTTATCTGAATTTTTAAGTTCATTTAAATTCAAACCAGAACTGCCAAAAGTACTTTGTGAAATAGTATTCAAATTAGCGATGTCTTTCCAACGGACTTTATCCGTGTAGCGTGCAATGTCAAACTGATCTAAGCCCATCACAATATCGCCCAGGGCTTCTTCTGTCGAAAACGAAACTTTTTGCAAAGTGATGCCTGGATCTGACATTTCAATGAAGGAAACTTTTAAACCGGTGCGCTCTTCGAACAAAGCTTTAAGCTCAGGGCCTGGACCCCAGCTCGAAATAAAAGAACCCGAGGCATAGATTTTAATGCTGCTTTTATCATTTAACTGCTGGTTATCTTCACGATAAACATAAAGTAGAAATAAAATAGAAAATATGGCTGCTACGTATAAAATAAATTGACGCATGTATTACCACCAAATGCCGCGATAGCGTTTATAGAAAAAATAATCTAATCCCAGACAACGCCCGGCACCCACCCACATAAAAGTGACTTGGCAGGCAATCATCATTCTAAAAAATAATTCCTGTTGAGAGTTTCCCACGGCAATATAATTAAGGCATAAAATAAGACCAATGATCGAAGCTGGGCGAACGACATAACCAATCAAGTAAGATAACCCCACCGTCAACTGAAGCCCTACGAAAACAAAGGCGTAAATATTCCAATGAGGCACAACATGCTCACTTAAAAAGATGCGGTACCAATAGGGCATTTTATCACTTGATAGAGCATCGACGATCAGATCGCTGACTGTTGAATTTGAAAGAATATGAAGTTTCCAATCCGCTACGGCCTGTTGCAAATAAAAATAGCCTACAAATATTCTAAGCAGAGAAATGGGTAAAAGATGACCAACGTATTTGATACTTTCAAAGTAAGCTTGCAGCATTATAAACTCCGACTGATATAAAAAGCATACTCACAAAAATCTTTGAGGACAACTATTCAATAAAAAACAGTCCTCACATTGAGGAGATCGCGCCTTGCAGACAACTCGACCATGAGAAATCAAGTAATGAGACAACATTATCCAATCAGATTCAGGACAAATCGTATTTAAAATCTGTTCGATTTTGACGGCATCATCGATTTTAACCCAGCCCAAACGCTTGGATAAGCGAGTGACATGAGTATCCACCACCACGCCGCTTGCAATTCCAAAAGCATTTCCCAACACGACATTTGCTGTTTTGCGACCCACACCAGGAAGTTGCACTAAAGCCCTCAGATCTGCAGGAACTTTGTTGTTATGTTTTTCAAATAAAATTTCGCAACAGGCTTTAATATTTTTAGCCTTATTTTTATAAAAACCAGCTGAATGAATTAACTTTTCTAAATCCAAGACATCTGCCACTGACATGGATTTTGCGTCTGGATATTTCTTAAAAAGTGGAGGAGTGACTTTGTTGACACGCTCATCGGTGCACTGAGCTGAAAGAATTGTAGCAATTAACAATTGAAAAGGATTTTGATAATCGAGAGCGCAGTGAGCCTCTGGATAATGCTGCTTCAAAGCTTTTAAAACGATTGGAAAATTTTCAGTGAATTTATTTTGAACTTTGGTTTTGGACTTTGGTCTAAGTATCGTCACCGAAATCGCCGATAGCTTCTACAGGACAACCTTCTATCGCTTCCTTAACTAAAGCCGCTTCTTCTGGTGATTCTGGTTGTTTGGAAACAAAAGCATGACCGTCTTCTTCGTGCATAGCAAAATTTTTCGGTGCGGTCAGAACGCAAGCGTCACAGGCAATACAAGATTGATCAACGAATACTTTTCCACTTATGTTTTCTTTCCACTTTTGCTTTAAATCAGCCACAATTGCTCCAACATTATTTTACAGAAATTCCATTTTTATAACCTCTACTCAAGGTCAGTCGAGACATTCGACAATGTAAAAAAGTTCTGGGCCTAAGTCAATTTCATATAGGTCAAACACCAAAAAATACAAAATCTGCGGTATTATTAAGGGATTACTAGCTTGAGATAGTATTTAAAGGAGCTGCTCATGGAAGATTCCAATATGATTGCCCGTTCACCTGCGCCGGTTGAATTGAATAAAGTGGTCGATTTTTTAAATAAAAACTTACGTCTTAATGTCGCTTGGCCTATCACCAAAGAGTACCCGACAGCCGTGAGCTCAGCCAATCTCCACAACATGAGCATCATCACCGATGAGCTCGAAGAAAAAATCTTATCTCATGCTCTATTAAAACCCTTCATTTGCAAAACGCCCCATGCCATTTTTAAAATTGGAGCGATAGGTTCCGTTGTGACTGATCCAGCCTCGCGCCATCAAGGTTTGAGCACAAAAAATTTAGAAAACTGCATTTCTAAAGCTCACGCCCAAGACTGTGATCTTATACTGCTGTGGTCCGATCAATATGATTTTTATCGTAAGTTTGGTTTTGAGTTAGCCGGTTTTGAACACTCTTATTTGATTTCCAAAGCGCCACCGATCGTCAATAAAGATTTTAAATTTATGAAATCAACACGTATTGATCCTGCCGCGATTCTTAAACTCTACAATCAACATACCGTCAACAGCGTGCGCACAGTGGATGAAGTTCATCAGTATTTAAACATTCCTAATTCCAATGTCTTCACCATGTGGACACCTCAAAATCAATTGGTCGCTTACGCTGTAGAAGGTAAAGGCGTGGATTTGCAAAACTATATCCATGAATGGGGCGGATCTGTACCTGATGTACTCGATTTATTAAGCTACATAGTTCAATCTGAAAAAAAACCTTACACTTTTATGTGCCCACATCACAGCACTAATTTAAAAAATAGATTATCACTCATCTGTGATATCTCCAATGATGGTTTCTTAGGCCTGATTAAAATAACTCATTTCGAACGTCTTGCTGTGAAAATTAAGAAAATGTTCTTAGCTGAAGGTTTTGATCAAATTACTTTAGAAAAAAAGAATGATGAAATTATTTTTGGTCATAAAACAGATTTGTATACTTTAAAAAATGAGGCCGACTTTGTTAAAATCGTGTTCGGCCCTACTTCAATTAAAGATTTAGGGTTTGTATCAGCAGATACAACTCAAGTTCTTGAAAAAGTTTTTCCATTACCATTATGGGTATGGGGTTGGGATTCAGTATGAAAAATAACTTCCGCAATTTATTCATTTTTGTGTTCTGTTGCTCTCTTCTGCCAGCTTGTATGAAAAAACAAGATTTAGATTCGCAGGATTTGGGGCCGGCTATTAACTCTGATGAACTTCAGAGTAAAATGAGCGATAGTATCGGCATATTAAACTATGCCGATATCCATAAAAATGAGATCAACTCATTTACCGCGACAACCATTTTCGAAGAGACGCAAGTAACCAAACGTTACAAGCAAGATCTTTTTGTTACCGGAGTCACGGAAACACCGCAAACGCTCACATTAGATTTCTTGTTTAATAAACAAGATTTTATTAACTCAGAAAGCTCTTTATCGAATCTGCCTTATCAGATGATTATTGAATCGTCGTCGACCACAGCTAATACTTTGGCCAAAGCCGCTGATATACCTCGTGCTTTAGCTCGAAATGTTCACGCTCAGGACGCTGCGCCTGTTCCCTTTTTCCTTTACCGGGCCTATGCCTACTTTGCGATTCAAGGTTGCCGTGAAGACAAAGTCACTTGCCATAACTTAAAAATGGACCAATCGAAGATGTATTTAAAACCAGAATTGGCCAGCGCCAAGGTTTGCCCTGATATTAACGACTGCTTGATTGATATTAAAAAGATCGAATTCGATATGCTAGACAGAGGAGTAGCTACTTCTGATGGCAAACCGTACCGCACGCACTACACTTTTAAAGTCTCTCCACAATTGCCGTTCTTATCTAAAGTGATGTCTTACTGCGTTCGTGGATTAATGGATAATGGCAATAGAAAAGTCTTGGCTGAAGACTGCATGTCGCTGAACAACTTTTCATATGGACAAGAACCGTAATATTTTATAAAAATAGAGCATGAAAAAAATTGCTCTTATTATGCTAGGGGTCGGCGGCCAAGATGGCTCCGAGCCTACTGAAACTGTTAGCGCTTCAATTTCTCTGTCTGAACTCAAAGCTCAAATCACGTTCTTCAGCTTTGATCAGGAATTTATCTGCCAGAATCATAAAACTAGAAAACAAGAAGAAAACCAAACTCGAAATGCCTTAATAGAATCATGCCGTTTAACGCGTGGTAAATCTTTATCGATCGAAGAATTAAATCCTGATGACTATGATGCCTTGGTTCTTCCCGGTGGATCTGGTCTACTTAAAAACTTGTCAAATTTTTCTATTGATAACGAAAAGTTTTCTGTTCATTTGAGTTTAGAAAAAGCCATCTTAAAATTTCACGAACAAAGTAAACCTATCGGAGCCATTTGTATCGCGCCTTTTCTGGTGGCTCAAGTTCTTAAAAAGTATCATCCGCTCATTACACTTGGTGAAACTTCTGAACTGATTCCTCGATTAAAAAAAATGAATATCCAACACGAAAATTGCCCGAGTAACGACTACATAACCGACCGAGACTGTAAATTATTATCGACACCGGCCTACATGAACGATGAGGTCACGCCTTTTGAAGTTCATACCGGTATTCGTTTAATGATTAAAGAACTCGTAGAAATGGCCTAATCATGAAATACTTCACCAAAATTTTAAAATATATTGTACTTATACTCGTCATTATTATTTCTGTCGGTTACATTTATTCCAAATCTCACTTTTCACCAACATACAAAGGTAAAATCACTCTGCCTGAGCTCAGTGCGACGACGAACGTATTTTATGATGATTACGGAATCCCGCATATTTCATCGACAAACAGCCGATCAGATCTATACAAAACTTTTGGCTATACCGTCATGCAAGATCGTTTTTTTCAGATTCAAATGCAAAAAATGATTGGTTCCGGCCGTCTATCAGAATGGTTTGGAAATAAAACAATTGAGACTGATAAAGTCATTCGTTCGATCGGTATTAAGCACTACATGACAAATTGGTATGCCAAAAATAAAAGTAAGATAAATCCTGAATTGATCAGCGATCTAGAATCATGGCTCATCGGAGTCAATGCCTGTGTGAAAAGTTGTCCAAAACCGATTGAAATGGTTTTACTTGGTCTTAAACCTGAACCCGTTACCGTTGAAGATGTTTTAGCTTTCAGTGGCATTATGTCTTTCTCTTTCTCGAAAGCCTATTTTAGTGATGCCATTATCACGAAACTTTCGAACCAAATTAGCGAAAAAGAACTGAGTGAATTAATCGGATCAAATCTTAATGAAAGAAAAGAAAGTAAAACAGCCGCGGTTAAAACTTCGTTTCTAGATTTAAAATCGTTAACTGAAATTGACCCGGAAAACTTTATTCCAAGTCTTGATGGCAGCCAAAGCTGGGTTATTTCACCTGAAAAAAGTGCCTCGGGGTTTGCTACTTTAGCGAATGATCCGCATATAGCCTATTCCAATCCCAGTGTTTGGTACGAAGCTCATTTAAAGTCTCCTGATTTTGAATTGTACGGTCACTTTATTCCCATTATACCATTCGCTTTAATTGGTCACAACCGCGATAAAGCCTGGGCCCTCACGATGTCCACATCGGATGAAATAGATTTATTATTAGATCCAGATAAAAATCACTACACCAGTCGCACTGAAACTATTCTTGTGAAAAATGATAAACCAGTTAAAATGGTGATCGAAGACACAAAATTCGGCCCCGTCATCAACCAATTACTTAAAAGCAATCAAGATGCCATTATGGCTTGGCATTATTTCCGCGATGACAACTACACCATCGAAGCTTTCTATGATTTAGCTCACGCTAAAACCATCGATCAGTTTTATGCCGCCGTCAAAAAAGGACGTGCGCCTGGTTTAAATGTCAGTTGGGCTGATAAATCAGGAAACATAGCCTGGAAAATTTTAGGCTATTTTCCGAAAAGATCTGAGCCCTTCTGGAAAATTCGCACCGTGACTCAAAAAGATTTTTATTCACAAGACAATATGACTAACGCCGTCGACGACAATGATATTCCGCAGATGCAAAATCCAAAACAAGGTTACATTCTCAGCGCTAATCAAAAACCACCGGTGGATTATGACGAAAATAAAATTAGTGGTTACTGGGAGCCGAGCGAACGATTCAACGCATTGAAATTAAACTTAGATTCCGCACCTAAAATTGATTTAGATATGCAAAAGAAAATGTTCTTGAATAATAATTTCTTCGGGGCCGCTCAGCGATTAAAAACGATGTTAGAGCAAATCAAAGCCGACGATCAAATTAAAAATACATTGCAAGATTGGGACAGCCA
>CALMPX010000197.1 GCA_937871355.1 uncultured Bdellovibrio sp. | reverse complement strand
CGACATCAGTTTATCTTGTGATCCGCTCGACTCCATCATCTTTTCAATAAATAGCGGAAGATAACCCTTGCAGGCCGCTCCGATAATTCCTGTGATAGCGACTAAAAAAAGTTTATTTTTTTGTTTAAATAAATTTTTTAAAATAAACTTTAACTCCGGTGATATCATCTATTTGACCCCTAAATATTCTTTTAAGTATTGACCTGTTAAACTCTTTTTAGCTTTCGTCATTTCCATCGGAGATCCCGCAAAAACGATTTCACCACCAGCTGCACCGGCATCGGGTCCCATATCAATTACATAATCTGCATTTTTAATAACATCCATATTGTGTTCAACCACAACCACCGATCCGCCGGCTTCAATCAGTTTATGCAACACGTTCATCAAAAGTTCTATTTCTTTAAAATGAAGTCCCGTCGTGGGTTCATCTAGAATATACAGAGTTGATTTCTGAGAAACTTGCGACAACTCTTTAGCAATTTTTAAACGCTGAGATTCACCGCCAGATAAAGTACTGGCCGGCTGTCCTAATGTTAAATAATCCAATCCCACTTCTTTTAAAACCGAAAGGGGTTTTCGAATATTGGGGTGAGCCACAAAGAAATTCATCGCTTCGGCCACGGTCATGGATAAAATTTGGTGAACATTTTTTCCATTAAATGTAATTTCCAAAATTTCTTGGCGGTATTTTTTAGAATCACAGACATCGCAGGGAATAATCACGTTATCCATGAACTGCATATCGATTTCCTCAAAGCCAGTTCCACGACACGAGGGACATCGGCCGCCATCTACATTCAAACTAAACGTTCCCGGAGTATAACCGCGTTGTTTAGCCTCAGGAACACTGGCCATAAGATTACGTATATTATCAAATGCTTTTAGGTACGTGATCGGAGAACTGCGGGCTGACTTACCGATAGCTGATTGGTCGACGAGTAAGACATTTTTAATTGATTCATCCCCGTACAATTTAGAAAATTTTTGAATTGGTAAAAAATCAATTTCCAATTTTTTAGCTAGGGCCGGATACAGCGTTTTAGTAATCAAAGTTGACTTACCAGAACCGCTGACGCCTGTGACAACGACAAGGCGGTTGAGTGGAATCGCCACATCGATCTTTTTTAAATTATTTCCTTCGCAGCCGGTCAGTTCGATCTTGTATTTTGATTTTTCAATATCAACAGGTTTTGGTTTAACAAATTTGTGCGAAGACGTCATGATGTACTGAGCGGTGTTTGAATTTTTGGCTTTAAAGAAATCTTCCGCACGCCCGGCGAAATCGACTTCTCCGCCGAGATATCCAGATCCTGGACCCATTTCAATAATATTTTCAGCGTTCTTAATCACATCATGATCATGTTCCACAATCACAAGCGTATTGCCTAAATCTTTAAGATCTTTAAGAATAGAAATCAAACGATCATTATCACGCGGATGCAGTCCCACGGTTGGTTCATCTAAAACATAAAGTGTTTGTGATAAACCCATTCCCAATTGATTAGCCAAAATGAGCCTTTGGTATTCGCCCCCAGATAAAGTTCGCGTTTCACGATCTAACGTTAAATAAGAAACCCCGACTCGCATCAAGAAATTTAAACGAGACTTCACCTGCTTTAAAACTTCGCCGGCCACTTCTTCTTGGTAAGGCGTCAATTTAACCTTTTCAAAAAAATCTTGAAGCTTATCAATAGTTAAATAAGTAATCGGTTTTTGATCGATAAGAATGTTTTGGACTTCTTTACGTAGGCGCGATCCATGACAATCCGGGCACTGACTTCCTGAACGGTAGCGTGAAATAAAAACACGAACGTGCATTTTATATTTTAACTGCTCTAAATATTCAAACAAACCTTTAACTCCAAAAAAGTCTTTCGTTCCGTTCCACAACATATCACGCTGCGATTTAGGTAAATCTTTCCATGGCGTCTGTAAACTTATTTTTTGTTTCTTAGAAAAAGCGAATAACGCTTTCTTGTCTTGTTCTGCACTAGGCATGGTGAAAGGATTAATAGCCCCTTCAGAAATAGATAAGTTGGCATTAGGAATAACTTTATTCTCATCTAATTCTAATACATTTCCAAAACCTTTACAGGTCGGACAAGCCCCTATCGGAGAATTAAAGGCAAATAATTTAGAAGTTATTTGCGGAGCGGTCTTACCACAAATAGCACAGGAAATTTCTTCACATAATTTAAGTTGATCTCCATCGGTCGTGACAATAAGCGCCCGTCGAGCATTTTGACCAACAACATACTTGATGCTGGTGTCATAAGCTTGAGTCAAAGAATCAGTCAAACGACCTTTTTCATCTTGAGAAAATTGTAAACGATCAATGACGATATAAAATGAATCTTTCGGAAGGCCTTTTTTTATTTGCGCAGGCTCTGAAATTTCGATGAGCTCTACGGCTCGTTTTGAATTTAAAGTCGCCGCACGCATATAACCGTCTTGTAATATAAGCGAATGAAGTTTTTTACCTTCGACGACGCGGTTATATTGAGGAACTTCCACTAAAATATAACCACGTTTGTCTTTAAATTTTTCTAAAACAAGATCTGTCGCCTCAGTAGTTGATTGCCGTGTCATGGGAATATGATGATCAGGACAATATGGTGTCGCAATTTTTTCATATAACAAACGAAGATAATCAATCAGTTCCGTCGTTGTGCCGACGGTTGAACGACTGGATTTAATGGTATTTTTTTGTTCAATCGAAATCGCCGGAGGAATGTTATTAATGCCTTCGATGTCAGGCTTTGGCGCTTTATTTAAAAACTGTCGGGCATAATTCGACATGCTTTCAATAAATCGACGCTGACCTTCGGCAAATAATGTTTCAAACGCCAAAGAACTTTTTCCAGAGCCCGACGGACCACAAATAACTGTGATTTCGCCCAGCGGAATATGCACTTCGATATTTTTCAAATTATTTTGTTTGATTCCCCAAACGTGGATCGATTTCATTTATGCCCTATATTTCTATTATTCGCCCAGATCTTGTTTTAAATGATCCACTGTTTCTTCTGTTTTTGTTGAGGCTGCTGTCGGCTCTGTTCCTTCAATATAAGCTTGATCAATAACACGAGCTGAAGCTGAGTTCGCTAATTTTCCACTTTGCGCATCAATCTTAACTGTCACGACATTTGGTGGAGCTTGAAATGAAATCACTGGCAGTTTTTCATGCACTGGTTTCATGTAATCAAGCCAAATAGGTAAGGCCGCTTTTCCGCCGACTTCGCCGCGTCCTAAAGATTTTTCTTTATCAAATCCCACCCATACACCTGTGGCAACATTTGGTGTATACCCCATAAACCAAGCATCCACATAGCCATTGGTTGTCCCGGTCTTACCAGCTACTTCGCGACCAAGACTGGCTGCACGCCCACCGGTTCCTTGAGGGTCGGTCACAGTGCC
>CALMPX010000196.1 GCA_937871355.1 uncultured Bdellovibrio sp. | reverse complement strand
AAAGCTGAAGCTCCGTCTTTAAGTACTTCAATACGCTCAATTGCACCTTGAGGAACTAAGTTTAAATCCACAGCTTTAGCATCTGGATCTTTTGGTAATCGGTGACCATTTAATAAAACAAGTGTTCTGGTGTCACCAAGACCACGAAGACCAATGGTCGCTGTTGCTGCGGCACTGCTTCCTGATTGCTCTCGAGCGGCTCCGTAAGTTGCCACAGTCGAATCACGTAGCGAATCAGACGCTGAAGTATTTGCAGAGTTTTTCATTGATTCTTTACCAACGTTTTTAACAGCCGACGCGCCTTCTTTAGCGATACGTTTAATACGACTTCCAATAACTTCCACTCGCTCAACTTGCTGCCCGCTTGTTACAGCTTGTGAAGAATCTCCAGAGGCTACTTTCGCAGTCGATTCCTGCGCTTGCGCCATTAAATTCATGGTAAATATTACTCCAAGAACAGCTATAGTTTTTACATACCGTGTACTAACTTTTAGCCCTGCATTTTCAATCTTCGTCATCAGATCCCTCTTTCAATTTTGGCAACTGGTCATCGTTGGCATGCTTTTTAAATAGGCATTTTGTTCAATGATTTCAGGTTATTTGGTCGTTACTTATTAACTAATTTAAAAAAATAAGCTAGCAAAAAGTAGGGGTATGCAATAAAAAAACCAATGCTTTAATTTTAAAAAAGAGCCGCGTTGGCCCCATTTTTTCGGTTAATTTTATGGAACACTGTTTGCTTTATTGATACAAATAGTTCTTAATGTGGTTCGTTTTAGTACCAGTGGGTTTAATGAACGATGATGATAATATAGAGGGGACAAAATAATGAGCACAACTAACACCGCTAATATGTCTTTAGATGCTTTCAATATAAGCTCAAAGAAAATCAAAAATTACTCTATGGCTATTTCTGTTGCCGTACATTTGCTTATGGTTGGAGCAGTTAAGTACGGATACTTATTCCAATCGGCTCCGGTGGCCGCCAACGAAGAAACATATGTTGATTTAGGCTACCAAGTCTTAAATGAAGTTCCACTCCCACCTCCTGTGGCTGCTAAATCCGAAGAAATGCAGGATGAAAAATCTGAAGTCCAAAGCCTTCAAAAAGAAAAAAGTAAGCCTATGACATCGGCTCCATCTGCCGCTCCAACATATTCAGATGTACCTTACTACAAAATTAAACCTAAATATCCAAAAGATGCCTTAGAAGCAGGCCTTGAAGGTAAC
>CALMPX010000195.1 GCA_937871355.1 uncultured Bdellovibrio sp. | reverse complement strand
CAAGTATTCCAATCGAACAATGTCGCGTATAAAAATGGACGTGTTCCCCTGGTGGCCTACTATGATAGTGCCACTCGATTCGGAGACGTTGTGATTGAAGCCAATGCTCATAGTATAGAAAAAACACCAGAAGTGAGTACTGAAGCGCCCAGCTTCACACGCGACAATGTCAGAGCCGTTTACGATTTTACTTCGATCGCTAGTCGCTCTCAAATCGGCGACTTAACATATCCCGTAAAAGGCTATCAAACTTATCGGCCTTTGGCCGGTGTTTCTTTGTTTTCTCAGTCGAATATGAAAAACTCTCTGCTCACAACGCCGGGAAATAGCTACGAACTTAATTTAGTACGTCCTTCGAAAATTAATGTTTATATCAATGAAAAATTAGTCCAAACTCTCGAGCTCGCAGCGGGACGACACGATTTGCGTGATTTTCCTTTTTCGGGTCGCCAGAATGAGCTTAAGTTAGAAATAGTCGATGATCTTGGTCGCACCGAACTGATTAAAGACTCTATTTTAATAACCAATGAGCTTTTGAAACCTCATGAACATAGTATTTCTTATAGCGCCGGGGTGCCATGGACTGAAAGCAAAGGTGAAAGAATCTATGATTCCGAAAAAAATATGGTATCGATGTTTCACCGTTATGGCTTTTCTCAGCAACTGACTTTAGGTGTTAACTATCAAAAAGACGCGTACCAAAGCGTAAGCGGATTAGAATTTTTATTTGCTACGCCAATAGGATACTTTTCCATTGAACCCTATTACAGCGAAAATGAAGATCATCCTTCGGGATACGCTGGTAGCCTCCGCTACGTTCTTGAAAATTTTAAAAATAAAAATAATAACAATAAAGTGACTTCGTTCGAAGTTCGCTCTGAAAGTCCCGATTTTGTCGCTTTGGGTAATCGAGTTTCTTCAAATATCTCAAGCTTAAAATTTTTAGCCTTACACTCAAGAACTCTGAATGAGAAATCAAGTTTAAGTTTCAACTTTAACTATGATGTTAATCGTCAGACTCAACCCAATATTTCAGATGCGTACTCGATCGGCGTTGGTACAAGTTACCGCTGGATGGACGGATTAACGACAAATTTTAATTTTAGACATGGTCGTAACTCGACGGGTGCCGAGGATATTTCTGTGCTGTTATTTTTAGTTTGGTCACAGCCCAAAGAGCGACAATTCGTCACGGTTTCGACCGAAAGCACAAGTGGAGTCTCTCGAGCGGATTGGACCTATGAACCGCAGACTGGAGTCGAAGGAAGTCGTTCTCGACTGAATGTCCTAAAAAAACCAACCGGAAGCGGTTACGGTGGAGATTATGAGTATACAGGGAATCGCACTCGATTGGCTGCGGCTCATCAGGTGGAAGTGATTAATTCGGATCCAAGTGATCCCAAGGCTAAAGGTAAATCCGTTCATGTGACGAATTTACAATTTGGCAGTGCACTGGTATTTGCGGGTGGACGGTTTGATATCACTCGACCAGTCTTTGACAGTTTCGCTATTTTTGACCCTTTAAACAATGTGAAAAATGAAACAATTCAAATTAATCCTAAAAAAGATGAAACTCACTCCGGCCAAAGTGACGCATTCGGTTCTGCTGTGCTGCCGGAACTGTCGTCGTATACGGTTACAAATATCATCATTAAGCAAAAATCATCTTCAAAAGGAAACTCTTTACCTAAGGATCATTTCACATTGCGTCCTGGATACCGCTCTGGTTACAATATTTCTATCGGAACGGATGCGACCGTTTACTTCAAAACGAAGCTGCTTAATCCTGATGGATCTCCGGCTTCCATGTTAGTGGGATCAGCCGTCTATTTGAATGATTCGAAAGTTGAACCAGTCACAGTCTTTACAAATAAAAGCGGGCTTTTAAGATCTGAAGGCTTCCGAACCGGACGTTTCAAGTTAGAAA
>CALMPX010000194.1 GCA_937871355.1 uncultured Bdellovibrio sp. | reverse complement strand
TTTTTAAATGTTCCAGCACGCGTCCTGGTGTGCCGACCATCACGTGCACACCATAAGCTAAGGCCCGCTCTTGCTCTTCCAGGGGACGCCCGCCGATCAGCTGAGTTACTTTTAAATGACGATTGTATTTTGAAAACTTGGAAGTTTGTTTAAAAACTTGATCGCACAATTCACGAGTCGGACACAAAATCAATGCTTGTGGATTATTTTTAGTTAAATCTATTTTTTGCAAAAGAGGAATCACAAAAGCAGCCGTTTTTCCACTGCCGGTTTTTGATTGCGCGACCAGATCACGGCCTTCAAGCACGAGCGGAATACATTCGCTTTGAATAGAGGTCATTTCAGTGAAACCTGATTCTGAAATGACCTGCATAATTTCTTGAGATAAATTCAGGATTTGGAAATTATTTGGCTTCGTTTTATCCAATTAGTGTCCTGCCGCTTTAATCTTTTCCATAACATGAAAGACTAAAAAGAAAAATCCCAGAAGTGGTGGGATCATTTGAATATAGGCCCCTTTTCTCATTTTTTTATTTGTAGCAAATAAAACTAATCCAGCTGCGATCATACAAAAGCCAGAAAAACTGACCATAACGCCTGCGACTTTAATTTCGAGCTGATTGACGTAATATAAACCTATCAACATACCTACAGCTAAAAATAAATTGTACACGCCTTGATTCAAAGCCCATGGTTTAGCGGCTTCGTGATCTTCTTTTTTCATTCTAAAGGCTTTGTACCCGTCAGCCCTTTGAAATAAAAAAGTTTCCAATATAAAGATATAGATATGAATTAATGCTGCCATAAAAAAGAAAAAATAACTTACCCATTCAATTTTCATAATCATCTCACTTTATCTTTTGCTTCGTAATTATTGGAATTAAAAACATATTGTCACCTTTTTTGTTACAAATTTGTTGTTTTTCTGATCTCATTACACAATAATTAATATAAGGTTTCAATAATGAAACACGTTAAGTTATAAACAAAAGGAGTCCTCATGTCTAAACTTCCAATGATCGCACGTCTCTTATTAGGTTTAATTTTTTTCGTATTCGGATTAAATGGATTTTTAAATTTCTTACCTGCCCCACCAATGCCAGAAGCAGCCGGAGCTTTTGCTGGCGCCTTAGCCGCTACCGGATACATGTTCCCGTTAATTAAAGGAATAGAAGTTTTAGTTGGGCTTTTATTATTATCAAATAAATTTGTCCCCTTAGCGTTATTATTATTGGCGCCGATTACTGTGAACATTGTATTATTCCACGCTGTATTAGCTCCTGCAGGCCTTGTTCTACCTATCATTATCGTTCTTTTACATGTTTACTTAGCCAGCACACACAAAGCCGTCTACAAGCCTTTATTTAACTAATCACAAATAAAAAGCCAAGACTAAGGTCTTGGCTTTTTATACATTATATCATCACTGATGAGATTTTTTTTTAACGTAAATTGTTTTAGTAATTTGAGCGACAACTTCTTTGGCTTCATCATAAACTTCAACGGGTAAATCAAAGACGTATTTTTCGCCGTCGGCTGTTTTTTCACGAACTGTTTGAATCAATTCTGGCGTGATAACAAAGTCCGCGTACACCGTGCTTTTTCCAGGTTTTTTAAATTCAATATGAGCTGCCTTATCCCATACGATATATTCTGAACCTAAATTATTCATAAACATCAGCATATAAAAAGGATCAGTCATCGAATACAGAGATCCTCCGAACTGAGTGCCCACATAATTTCGATTGTACCAGGTAAATTTCATGCGCACTGAAATCTGGGTGTAATCTTGATTGACCTCAGTCAATGAAACTCCAGCTCCAAATAACGGAGGATACAAATTCATCATGATTTTGAAAAATCCTGGGGTTATATTTTTGGAGTAGTGTCGAATCAAATTCGCGATCATGAAATATCCTTTTTGTATAAACTTTGGAGACCACTCATTTGACGAGTTATAGATAAACATAGATAACCCCAAAGCATAACTTTAAAACCCGCTAAAAGAAAAAGCAGCCCTAAACTGGTCCACTTTAATCGCGTAAGCCCAGTAAAAAAGGCCATTAAACCCATCGCCAAACCAAAAGTATAATTAACTTGAAAATAATTGGCGACCAAGACTCCAAATCCGGAACCAATAGCAATAGAGGGGACGAAATCTCCGCCGATAAAGCCCAGACTCACGAAAAGCAGAGTGAATATACTTTTTAACAAAACAAACTGCATGTTCGCTTTCCCATTTTGGATTTCTGAAAAGCTGTCTAAACTAAGACTCTGCAGTGACTTCATTTCAGGCTGAATAAAAATCCAACTTAAAAGTAATACGACCATGACTGAAGCCATTTTATTTTTTTTAAAAAACACGGATAAGTAACCGTAACCATATTTAAATGCGTTAGCCATGAAACCTAAAAAAAGTCCGATCAAAAAAGCGACCAAAAACTTATCGGTAAATCCTGCCGATAAATCGACTTGGATCATCGAAAAAAGTGGATGAATGCCCAAACTTTGCATCACCAAAAAACCAACCCAAGCCATAACGAAGGAGAATACTTTTTGCTGTGCGCTCGTACTAAACATTTCTATAATTATAATTAAAGCGATAAAAGGTTGTCCGACCACACCAGCAAAGGCTGCTGAAATCACAATGGACTTATAGTAATTCCAATTCAGTTTGCCTATTTGCGCCAGACTACTGGCTAAAACCAGCACAGTTCCTTCTCGGCCTAGCGAGGCTCCGGCCAGATGACTGAACCACGATCCGAAAATATTCCAAATGTACGAAAAAGGACTCCAGTGACGCTGTTCTAATTCACTGCTGGAAATCACTTCAGAAACTTGTGTGGGAAAATAAAGAGTTTGTCGTTTAATTAAATAAATAAAAACAAAAACAACAATCAAAAATAATGGGTACATTAAAGTTGTGGTTTGATGAAATTCTTGAATTTTTTCTAATCCATAACCGTACAAGGCGGTCGACGCGCCAATTAAAGCACCGAATATAATAGATATAAAAAGATGTCTGAACATAACCTTCTCATTTTATCGGTTAGTTTGTTTTTCCGTTTCGTAGAACTTACTTATAGCAAGGTATCCGATAACTAGCCAATAGATTCGATCAGCTATACCACCCATGGAAATATGCACGTGATAAATAAAAATAATGGGCAACTGCGTGATCATATAAATAGCTAACAGCTGAATCGCTTCATTTTCAGATCTGAGTCTTTTTAAGGTCAAAATAAACAATGAAATGAATCCCAATGAAATAATAACGATAAATCCCCACCCTCCGACAACGCCGGCTGAAATAATAATATTATGTGGATCTTTATTAGCATTGTAAGAGCCCACGCTCCCGTCATCGGTTTGTCCGAATTTATTTAAAATCCCATAACCTAGCCATGGTTGCTCTTGAAATGTACTGTAACCACGCAAGACTTCATCCCAACGAGAACTGACGCCGTCCTGGGCGGCTCGTAAACCCACGGATTTTTCTCCACGCGACACTTGAATAGCATAATCAGCGACATCTCCGCCAAAGAATATTCCAGCTGATAAAACAAAAGTGATAATAAAGACTTTGGTGAGCCTGGCTTTGACCGTTTTAGATCTAAATAAAATAAATGCCAATATCGTGGCAACGACAACCGCCGCTAAAGCCGAGCGTGTTCCCGTTAAGACCAAAAGCCCAGCGGCACAAAGCATATTGGCGTAAAGATAAATTCTTTTAATCCGCGTCTCGTCGATACAAAATAAATTATATAGACTGAACACAAAAGCCAAAGTCGAAACACTCACCATATGAGGAATATGTTTAAAGACACCGATGAATCGACCACCCATGAAACTCGTGCGAGAGCTGACAAATAGCAAAGCTAAAGAAATCCAACACAAAAACACGCAGTACTTTTGCACCATGATAATGAATCCACGTGGCGATAACTGCGTTGGTAAATACTTGCCAAATAAATAAATCATAAAAATCGACATACCCGCTGCGGCAGCCTGCATAAAGACACTTTCACCCGAATCAAGAAAAATAATTTGCAGCCCCGTGATGGTGAATAAATAAATACCAAAAATAAAAATATAAAAAGAGTAAAATTTTAACTGCTGACCGGATTCAGTTCGAAGTTTTAAAAGACGCTTGGCTATCAAAGTGCCACCAAACATGAGACATAATATTATATTTACGTAAGGATGCAGGCCGTACTGAAATATTATGTTCGGAACTTCATAGGGAATGCCCGGAACAAATTGTAACGATATTTTTGATATAAATATAAGGGCAATTAAAAAATACATTACAACTTTTTAATTAGTTTGAATTCTTATCAATAAGTACACCGGTCAAAACAATTGTCGCTAATAACGATAAAATTGAAACCGTTCGCGACACATCATTTGAAATCCACGGCTCTTTTTTAGGAACATAAATAAAGTCATCTTGAGTCAGCTTAAATTGTTTTCCACCGGTGGTTTTCATCAAGCGTTTCATATCCAGCTCGTACACACCAGCTTGGGTCGGATCGACCTTCCTGACAATGATTTCCGACAAATCGGCATCTGCTTCACCGCCCGCTAAAGATAATAATTTTAGCAGGTCGGTTGTGGGAGGAATATAATAAACTCCGGGGTTCTTAACGGCCCCTAACAGTTGTACACCGATCAATGTTTCTTTGGGGGCTGAACGAAAAATATATTCAGCGGCTCGCGGTGGTTCTTTAACTTCAAAAAACGAATTTGCACTTTGGCCAAATGCTGTTGATTGTAAAATAAGAAGTTGAGATAATGTGATACATATTATTTTTTTTAAAATGTTTTTCATGGATTTATTATCACATCAAATTTTGAAATCGAGTATGGTGTTATTAAATGCATCTAGACTTTAAGCGAGTTTTGAATTTCAACTAAATCCTTTATATGCTTTTAAACATTAACTCGACTAGACTAACATAATGGAAACACAAAAACTACCGGCACACGAACAAATCTTTAATGAAATCGCAACAAAGCTTAATGAGCTTTCTCAGACAGATGAAACACGATCATCAAAAGATAAAGTAATTCAATTAGAAAAAATGCAAAATCAACTTAAAAATTTCCAATTTGATCTTATGACCAATCACGAAGACATGAAATTAAAAATTGATGCCTTAGAAAAAATGACGGTATCGAATTCAGATTTATCTCAAAGAATTCAAGAATTGACCGAGATGCTCAATCAAGAGCGTTCACATAATTCAAAACTTTCAAGTGATTTAGCCAAATCATTAGATTTATCTTTAAGATTACAACTGGAGATCCAAGAAGTTAAATCAAAATCGATGCAAGCGCAGATGGATGACCGCAAAAGCTATCTGGATAATTGCGAAATGCTTCAACTAGAATTTCAAAAACAAAAATCAGCCTTGATCCATACCAACAACCAACTGACGCAAGATTTAAAAGCTAAAGAAGACCAAGTTAAAGAACTCAACGAAAGAATCAACGAGATCGAATCTAACATGAATGCCATCGAAGAAACTTCAAATGAACAAAAAGAAACGATCCAGCATCTCATGACCGTAGCAGAAAACAAAATTGTCGAATTAAAATTATTATTAGATCGCACCGCCGCAGATCGCGATAATTTAAGCGGTCAATACAAACAAACGATTTCACAAACCGAAGTTCTCAAACAAGAAAACTTCGCGCTGAAAGATTACATCAATAAAATGGCCCACTATCAGCAGCAATTTATGAACGCGACACAATCTATTCGACAGAACTCATAATCATTTTTAAATATTGACCCTCAGGAAACTGCACCAACTGAGGGTGATCCCATCCAAGTCCACCTTCGCAAACAATTTTAGATTTCTTCCCCGATCGCGTAACAGCTTTACGCAAAGACGCTTTAAAATCCGTCATGCTAACTAATCCTGAACAAGTACACGAAATGACCAACCCACTATGAGCCGCGATTCGAAAAGCCTGTTGATTTAATTTCATATAACCATGCATGCCAGTTTCGAGATCTCTTTTATTTTTTACAAAAGCTGGAGGATCTGAAATCACAACATCAAATGAACTTTCGGGAAATGAGGTTAAACCTTCCAGCACGTCGGCTTTAACATATTTAACTTTCGCTGTTTTAAACTGCTCTAAATTTTTAACAGCCATTTTCAAAGCTAGATCAGACACGTCCACTAATGTGACTTCGGATTTCACGCCGTGAGCTTCGAGGAAATGCACGATATGGGCCGACCACTGTCCCATGTAACAACACAGATCAATAATGCGAAGTGGTTTATTTTCAAATTCTTTTAAACGAGGCTTTAAAGCTTCGATCAATAATTTCATATTGTGAGTCTGATCTAAGAAAAAACCGGTTTTTTGTCCTTCGATCAGGTTCACATCAAAAGACAAACGACGATCCCCATCCCACACACTTTGAATCAAAATTTTAACTGAATTGAGATCAATACCATCGACGGCTTTTTGAACTTTGGGAACTTCGATTTCCAAACCTTCCAGTTTACGAATATTCACATCATTACGAGATAAAACTAAGGTATGATCCCAATCAATAGCTGAAAATTGATTATCTAAACTGTGTTGAACCATCAATTTAAAAATATTTTCCCAATCTTTAAAAATAACATTCATCCCGGCCGTTAATTGTTGATAGGAAAAAACTTGATACGGTTTTCCCTCATGTTCAATCAAATAACGATCGATAATTAATCCGGGCAAAAAATCAGCTTCCGAAAAACAAAGACGAAATGACGTTTTGAAACCAAATAAGTAACGGTTCTTCCACGATTTGATTAATTTATTAACGACAGATTCAGATGAAGTTGGTGTCTGGTTGTGTGATTCGAAAACCATCGCTCGGAAGGCTATCAACGATCCAGGATTTCCATAACCACGAGCTAAGAAATTCCCTTTCATATCTGTTAATTCAACCGGTTCGCCGGGTTGAACGCTTTTGGGACTATCGGTGAGTTCATTAGAGAAAACCCAAGGGTGACCTGAACGTATACGAATATCCGAACCTTTTTTGACTTTCCAAACTCTCATAACATCTAGCCCTCGCAAATGATGATTAAAGAGCTTGTTTACGATGAAGTGCGGCTAAAGTTAAGGTATTTTTCATCAGCATGGCAATCGTCATCAAGCCTACTCCGCCCGGAACAGGAGAAGCCGCTTTGAGCTGATTCGGTGTCTCAGGGGAATCGTTGTGAACGTCTCCAGAAAGGCCTTCTAGCGATCGATTCATGCCGACATCAATGATGACGGCGTCTTTTTTAAATTGAGAGTACTTGAAGATCTTCGCGCGTCCTACGGCGACGCACACAATATCAAAATTCTTCAACTGTTGAGAAATATTTTCAGACTTTGAGTGAAAAATAGAAACAGAAGCGTTTTCTTTTAACAGAAGATGCATCAACGGCGTTCCCACGATGAGACTTCGACCCACCACCGCGATATTTTTTCCACGAAGATCAATCCCGTAAAATTTAAACATTTCAATAATCCCTGAGGGCGTACAGGGTTTAATGATCGCGCGATCAGTGAGAAGCTTCCCGAGATTTCGTTCGGTCAAACAATCCACATCTTTACCGGCCTCTATACTTTCTAGCACATCACGCGTATTCATATGTGCGGGAAGTGGCAGTTGAACCAAAATGCCGTCGACTTTTGAATTCTGGTTTAATTTAAGAATGATATTTTTAAGTTCAATTTCAGAGGTTTTTTCATCAAGTTTAATGACTTCTGAACTAAACCCCAACTTTTTACACATCTCTTGTTTACGTTGAACATAGATTTCACTGGCCGGATCGGACCCCACTAAAATCACAGACAAATGCGGGAGCTGAATTCCCTGAGTGCGCCACGCCGCCAGCTCGGATTCAATCTCTGTCTGTATTTTTTTACTTACCGGAGCGCCTTTTAAAACTATCATGGACTTAACTTACCATAATTATAAGACATTTCAATGGTTTATACCTTCTTTGACGGCAAACCTCAACTTGACCAAAGCCAATGATTGAATTAGATTGCAGCTATCAAATCTCCTAACTGTTTAAAATAACGAGGATAACTATGGCTGAAAAAGTAAAATTATCAAAAGACGGAAGCGCTATCGATTTTGTTCAAACAGATAATATTCCGACATCAATGAAGAAGTTCAGACAAAGCCCCGAAATTGAAGGCTTCTACCGTTTCATTTATGAAAATGATCTTCAAAAAGAAGCTTTCGAAATTTTAGAGCGCATCGTGAACCATCGCAAATCGGCTAAGAAAGCTTTAAAACAAGAGGCGGCACAAATTAAAAAAACAGAACAAGCTCAAGTGAAAGCTGTCGCTGCCGCCGAAGCTCAAGAAGTTAAACAAGCAGCCAAAGCCGCAATTAAAGCAGCTAAAGCGCCTGTGGCTGTTAAAGTGGCTCCTAAAGCGGTCGCTAAGTCAGCGGCGAAAGCAGCACCTCAAGCCAAAGCAAAAACAAAAGCTCCAGTGAAAGCGGCTTCCAAAACAGCTGCTAAATCAGCAACTAAAGCGAAAGCTAAGCCGGCAGCCAAAGGTAAAAAGAAATAATCCACTTGGATAGTTTCCGCTTCAATCCGGTCAACGAATTCAAAAACTTTAAAAGGGTCTAAGTTCAACTTAGGCCCTTTTTTTATTTTGCATCTCTATCGCATGAGGAGATCAAAATGAAGAAAAAATCTTTACTTAAAAATCAAAAGGGCCAAGGACTCATCGAATATCTTATTTTGGTAGCACTCATTGCTGTGACCACCATCGGAGTGATCAAAGTTGTCGGAAAAAATGTGGCAACTCAGTATGAAAATATCAATCGGGCTATGGGAGCCAAAAAAAGTAATCAACTGGCTATCGCAAATGCGACAGACAATTCTTTAAAACAAAAGGATCTTTCTAATTTTATGGAAAGCAGTCGTACCGATGGGAAATAATCTTTTGAAAAATCAAAAAGGCCAAGGTTTTCTTGAAACAGTTATGATAATACCTTTAGCCATTCTATTTCTTATTTACGTCGTTCAATTCATGCTTTATTTATCCGTCGAGCTGGCCGTCGACGATGCTATGGAAAGCTATGTCTTGTGCGAAGTTCAAAATAAACTCGACTGCCAAAAGCATTTTGAAAAAGAATTATCTTATTTGCCTCTAACTAAAACACGATTTCAATTTAACCAACAAGGCACAACTTATAAAATTGACCTTGAGGCACAGGCCTTAAAAATTTTTCATTTTCAAAAAACCCGTTTGATTGATTATGAGACCAAGCTTTAAAAAATCGGAAGCTGGATTTTTTTCGATTCAGTTTCTTTTTTTTATTTCGCTGATTTCAGTTACTTTGATGAGCTATGGATATGTTTTTTATGCCCAGAAACAGAAAGATAACTTTCGTAAAGTTTGTTATTTTGACTTGGTCGATATTCAAAAAGATTTAGTCTTGGCCGAAAAAAAACTGTTTTTACTTAACGCAGAATCAACAGCTTTACGTCTAAGACTGAATATCTTATACATCAATCTGGCGGCTGCCACAGCGGCACAGAATTACCCTGTGGCGGCTCAGATCAGTTTAGAAATTCAAAATACGATCAACTTGCAAAAACAACTCGATGAACTTCAAAAATTAATCATTCAAACTGCGGATCATTCTGCCAAAATAAAACTTATGAAATTAAATACTGAATTAATAAAACTTCATCAGAAAGAAAAACAAATTTGGATTTCCTTTGTACAAGAAAATAGACACTACAATTTAAAAATGAATCCCCTATTTGCCGTCAAACCTGATTCAATCGGCGGATTAGCACCGAACTACGAACTGGCAGAGAATTACCAGCGACTTCAAGAGTTGCGCCTAGATTTGCAGTATAGATTTAAAAATCACGATGACAGTCAAAAATGGCTTACAACCCAACAAAGCTTTCAATTCAGTTGTCGTGTTAGTTTTATAAAAAAGGATCAACGATGGGATTTAAAAATCAATCAGGACAAGCTCTTATAGAAACTTTGCTCACTTTGTTTTTCTTTGCCGGTCTATTTATAGCCTTACAAGCTATTATCGACCAGCACAAACAACGATCGAACAAATACAAACTCAGTCGCGAGGTCAAATATGAAATACAAACAACAACTCAAAAATAATATTCATTTAGTTATCGCTTTTACCATTTTAATCAGCGTCGCTTTAGTTAGCGCCTACACGCGAGATAATAAAGACACCCCCCTAGATCGGCCGATGGAAATCGATACCATTATCCCTAAGGGATATGTTTTAGTGCCCCTCGAACTGGAAAACAAGGATGCCATTAGTTCTGTGATTCAAAATTTCGGCGTGATTGATCTCTTTAGCGGAAATCCAGAAAATGGCAGAGCTCGAAAAATTGCCACAAGACTTAAACTGATTCGAGCTCCGTATAATCCGCACTTATTTGCCGCTTTAGTCAAAGAAAACCTGTCGGAAAGAATTATGAAAGAATCAGGTCCTTTTTTTGCTGTCATACAAAATAAAGCCGAAATTGAAGGCGAAAACAGCATTGAAGTAACGAAAACAAAGCGAAGTATTTCAATTGAATATCAAAAATAAGAAAGGTTATCATGATTAAAATATTATCACTCGTTTTGATTTTGACTTTAAAACTGCAAGCTCAAGTTATTTTAGTTCCATCGAAAGATGTTGCTATAGATATCTATTTGCAAAAATGCAAAATAGAAGGTTATCAATGTACTCAAGACTATTTTAAACAATCTTTTATCCGTCATAAATCAGTAGCTTTCGAACAGTTCATAGAAAATCTTGATCTTTACAGTGAAGAGTATCGTAGAACATTACTGCTCAAAG
>CALMPX010000193.1 GCA_937871355.1 uncultured Bdellovibrio sp. | reverse complement strand
GCCAGGTTTTCTACAATGACAGAGCCCCCGACTTGAGAAAAGCGTAAAAGCTCATGAGGCTGAGCCGGATCTTTGAGATTAAGATCTAAATGATTAGAACCCAAAATACGCGGTCCATAGCTGAGCGTATAAATATCGCCTGACTGTGGGCCTTGGGTGAAAATAATTTGGACCGGCAAAAGGAAGAAAAAGAGGTCGCAGGAATCAGTCGCATCGAAACTCATATTGCTTATAAAATCAGCAGAAACATTTTCCCATTCTGATGCCGGAGGATGATTTCTTTCGGCGACTTTGAATCCGGTTTGTCCGATATGAAAAATAAGGCCTGGAATGAGCGAAATAGCATCCCTCTCGTCGGTACTGATGCGAATTTTAGATCCACCTAACCCACTGATTTTCCAATTAAAATTATGATCTAAAAATACTTTGGCGTGTTCTGACTGCATTTCACTGTCATTAAAATGAGAACTCTTAAAAACATAGTTTTGCTGGAGCGGAAGATAGGTCGATTGAAGTTGTCCATCAAGTATTTGCAGGGTCATATGAATATCATAAAGTCTCGAAACAAGCCTTGTCTATAGACAAAAAAATTGCTAAACCAAAGGTCACTAAAAGTCATCCTTGCTCACGCAAATTAACGACGTGGGCTATTAAACCGAAGGGATATTCATGGATCTTAAAAAGACAGACGTTAAACGTCCGTACGAAGTTGTTATTTTGGTTCACCCAGATACAACAATCGAAGAGCAAAAAGAGCTTTTCAACAAAAACAAAGCGACCATCGCGAGCTTTAATGGAAACGTTCACAGTGTAGAAACTTGGGGAAAACGTACTTTAGCTAACCAAATTGGTAAGTTAAAAAAAGCGATTTATTTCCACTCTGTCTTCGAAGCTGGACCACAAGCCATTGCTGAAGTTGAGCGTACTATGCGTATCAACGATAAAGTTTTACGCTTTATGCACACTAGCTTAGACGAAAGAACTCCAGTATCTAAATACATGGAATCTTTCAAAAAAGGTTTAGCTGAGTCTGTACAACGCGAAAAAGAGCGTGATGCTAAGGCGCAAATGCGTCGTCAAGCCGCTCAACAAGCACGCATGGACAGAAGCGACGAAGAATAGTTTTAATTTAGTCAGACTAAATAAAAACTAGACTCGGTCTTTGTATATGGCACACCCACAACAAAATAACTCTTTTAATAAAACCATTTCATTAGCAGCAGTCACTGCTGCTGTGCTTTTAATGTTTTCATTTTTTGGAGCTCCATTCGTAAGAGTTCTGGCAACGACAGTCAGATCTTCTATTTTTTGGGGTGTGGGGTGTTTTCTGGTAGCTACTCTTTTTGTTTTTAATCTTTTCATAGCAACAATTTATGTAGGAGCAGTTTGGATGACTCTAGGCTTTTACAGTGAATTAGAAAAACGTGGAACGAGCTGGAAAAAAACAGGATTGTTGGCTCTATTAGCAGGATTACTCTTTGCAGTAGTCTGTGTGATAGCGATAACTAAAGGCTCCGTTGCAGGAAGCGATTTAGTTAAGAACTTTATGCTCCCGTTGCAGGAAGCGATGAAACAAGTGATGCCGGCAGAAGAATTTTTAAAATTCGATATAACTCAATATCTACCGGGAATTTTCACGGCTGTTCTCGTTTCTGCAATTGCATTAAGTTTTATTTTTGAAGCAAAGATTTTTAGTCTATTTAGCTTAAAAAGAGAAAAAATCTCTTCAAGCATGAAATGGATCGAATTTAGAGTTCCTGATATTTTTATCTGGTTTGCTTTATTTGGATTCCTTTTTAGTATCGTAGATTTAAAAGTTCCTCATTTAAAAATCGCCGCGATGAATTTCTCCATTTTTTCAATTGTCGTATTCTTTTTTCAAGGAATATCGGCCATTGAATTTATGACTCGAGTTTATCGAACCGGATTTTTTACCAAGATCGCTTTGTATATGTTGATATTAGGTTGGCTAGGGCCCGCCGTGAGCGTGGTTGGATTATTAGACTATTGGGTCAATTTCCGCAAAATGGTACGTAAAAAAATTAAGTAAAGGATAATTATATGAAAGTAATTTTACAAAAAGACGTTAAAGACTTAGGAAAAGTTGGCGACATGGTTACGGTTTCTTTAGGTTTCGCAAGAAATATGTTATTTCCTCGTCAATTGGCGATTGAAGCGACTGAAAAACGTGTTAACGAATACAACCACTTAAAACGCGTTGCTGATTCTAAAAAGAAAAAAGCATTAGTTGAAAGACAAGAATTTGTTAATAAAATCAAAGGAACAACTGTAACGTTTAAATTAAACGCAGGCGAAGGCGAGAAGCTTTTCGGAACAGTGACAACTTTAGACATTTCTAAAGCGTTAGATAAAATGGGCTATTCTGTAGATAAAAAAGATATTCACCTTGCTGAACCTATTAAATTATTAGGAACTCACAAAGCGACTATTAAATATACTGAAGGCTTAGAAGCAGTCATTCAGGTGGCTGTAGAAAAACAATAATTTCATTGATTTGAAATAAATTGAAAAGCCTTGGAGTCAATCCCAAGGCTTTTTTTGTATAAGGGGTTTGTATGAAGATTTACATTGTGAGCCTGATTTGTTTCGCGGTTAATTTGGTTGCCGTAGGTGCGGAAGCACGCATCACAGATGGAAAAGTGTCGCATAAGGTTGCAAAAGATCAAATTATGATTACTGTAGAGAAAGGGTTTCATATTAACGAAAAAGCACCTATGACATTTAAGTTTTATGTGTGTGACGACAAAAATACAGCCTGTGAAGAACACGAGATTAAACCTGCAGCTAAAAAATAGGATTATATGAACAAATTGTTTTTATTGTTTTTATTGTTTTTGAATATCAGCGTAGCTAAAGCGGATCCAATCAAAGACCTTTATGTCGAAATCATGCCGGAACAACTGCGTTTAGATTATCCGAACGAAACTTATAAATCTTTTAAAGTTCACCTTTTAGATAGCTATAAAAACTTCCCGCCTTTGGCCAGTATTCTGAATCAAAATATCGTCCCTTTTTCTGGCGTTAAAAAAGTGAGCGGAAATATAAAATATGTTCTTATTTTTCCAAAGGCTTACAAATATGACGTGGCTTTTGAAAATGGAGAATATGTTTTTAAAGTTCGTATCAACTTAAAAAAACCTACGGCCAATGATGTTGTGTATTTCACTGAGCTGGTGAAGCTGGCGGAAAAAGAATGGAATGATTACCGCATTGGAATGGATTTTGGATATAGATTTCAGTTTGATATTGAACCTGACGTTAAAAAAGCTCATTACAGCGTCAATATTTTAAATTCGACGCGCGGTCCATATGATACAAATTGGGGTCGTGATTGGGATGGTCCGACCGTGGCTCATGAAGTCGGTCACATGATGGGCTTAGGCGATGAATATGAAACATTATCAAGCACAATGGATTGTCTTCCTGATTCTAAAATGTGTGATCAAGATGGATATTTGATGAAGCATCATTACTATTTTATTCTTCGTCGTTTATTGAAATAGATGAAAATTGATATACTACCTACGGTTCGAAAAATTACAATTATTGGTAATGTGGCCTCTGGAAAAACAGAATTAGCTCGTCGATTATCTAAAAGACTCGACATTCCTGTGACTCATATTGATGGGGTTCAGTTTGATCAAAATCTTAATATTGGCGATCTCGATCGTACGCGAACAATTTTAAAAAAAGTTCAAGAACAAGAAGCTTGGATCATAGATGGCCAAGGACCACTTGATATGTTTGAAAAGCGCTTTACTCAAGCCAATTTGATTATTTTTATCGATTTGCCAATTTATTTAAACTTTATGTTGCTAACTTATCGCCTTTTAAAAAATATTTTTTCACCTAGAAAAGAACTTCCCGTGGGAAGCAAAGAGCTGAGCTGGGCTCATATTAAAAAGCAGTACCGTACAACATGGGTCATTCATAAAAAAATGCGCTCTGAGCTGATTCGCATGCTGAATCGAAATGAGTTTCGAAGTAAAGTTGTCACCGTGACTCAGCTCGGAGTATATTAGTGTTGCGAATTGTTTTAAAAAGTTTAAAATATTTTCATGAGTCTAACTAAACAAATTCGCTACCATCTTTATAATTTATTTGATCTTCATAAGTTGGAAAAAAAAGCGGCAGCTTGTGCACCGAAATACACTGAACGACCGATCGTTTCTTTAACAACCGTTCCGAAACGAATTCCCTATTTAAAACCCACAATAGTGAGTCTTTTGAAACAGACTGTTCTGCCTAAAGAAATCCACATTAATTTAGGTGAAGATTTTTTTAAAGGTTTTGAGATTCCTGAATTTTTAAATGATTTGAAAATGGTCAAAATACACTGGGTCAAAAAAGATATGGGTCCTGCCACCAAGTATATTCCAACTTTAGAGAGGTATAAAAATACCAGCCAATTGATCGTTATTGTAGATGATGACATGTATTATTCAAAAAAACTCATTGAGGATCTTGCTACGGCGGAAAAAAAATCTAACGGGAAAAAAGTATTTTGTATTAATGGGTTTAAAGTTCCCGAGGACCTTCAGTCGGCCTCGCGTCCTTCAGATAAGGCCATCAAGGGAGGTTCGCAAAAAGTCGCAGTGATCGAAGGCTGCGGGGGCTATACACTTCGTCCTTACTTTGTGACAGTGGATCAGCTCAGCGATTTAACAGGTGCTCCCAAAAGAGCTCATTATGATGACGATATTTGGCTGAGTGGACATTTAAGTCGAATGAAAATTGAAAAAATTCAAATTGCCACCGGAAAAAGGAAGTCTTTAGTTAATACTATTGAATCTGCGATTTCCGGAGATCGCGCTCAATTACAAACAGATGTAATGGAGCACTTTAAGTCAGACTGGAAGCCCGACGAGATTCATAAATTAAGCTAAACTTTTTTATCAGCGAGCGCATTTAAATCAGTTTGAACTAAAAACCAAACTGCGGGATAAAAAACAAGCGTGAGAACAAAAATCAGCCATTTGTTTAATTTTTCAGTGCAAACTTTTTCGTAAAGTTCAGAATATTTATAAAACGAAAAGAAGGCTCCGAGCGGGACAAACATTAGAATCAGCCATAAAGTGGGAGCCGCTTCTGCTTCCCGAGTCAGGGTCTTCATTTCTTTAGCCGTTTGATAAAACCAATAGAAACTGTATAGTCCGAATGTAAAAATCATCAATAGAATTTGAACGAACATATTTCTTTTTTTAATCACAAAGCAACTCCTGTTGAATTTAGTATAGTTTAAAACTGTTTTTCAGCAAGCTTAAACAGATTAAACAACATCTTGTTAGAAAAGACTAGAATAAGAATCTACGTCTGCCATAAAAGAAAAAAGAGTCACACTAATGATAATGGTCGTTACCAAGGGCCCTACTATACTTAAACTCAGGAATAAAATAAATATTTTTTGATGTTTGGAGTTGAGTTCGGGCGCCAGTCGTTTTGAGCTCTAAGAAAAGAGCGGCGTACATTTTATTGCCGAGGGATAATTTAATTGTTTCATTGAATTCGCCATTGAGCGCGCGCGTGCAATTAATAACTCCACCTAAAATAAAATTGCATAAATTTTTATGCGTCTACACCGCAGCACTTTTTATATTTTTTTCCACTGCCACAAGTACAAGGATCGTTTCGGCCAATTTTTGGTTGAGCGCGTACCACGGTTTGTGGTTTTTCATGGTGGTGTTGATGGCCTTCGCCTTCTTTGTGTGTATGAGCGTCGCCATCGACGAAATACCAACGATTTTCTTTAGTGTCTTTTCTAAACTGAGAAACTTCATGGTGGTCTAATGTTTCTGCGCCATCATTGTAGGTAGCGATAAATTCAACTGTGCCAGTTGTATCGTGAGCTGTGCCTTTATCGGTTGAAATAATTTGAAGGTTTTTCCATTTCGCTTGTTTAGCCCATTGCTTTGTGGCTTTCGCATCAAAATCAGATCTTGATTCGGGCGCCAAAGTTGTTTCAAGATAATCAATATTTGCTATGACGTAGGCGGAGTAACGAGAACGCATTAGTTTTTCAGCGGTGTCGGCTACAGCTTTTCCTTCAAGAAAAGGTTCGCAGCAGACATTAAATTTTTGTGTCGATCCACAGTGGCAAGGCATAAAAGATCCTTTAGTTAAGGGCATGATTTAACTAGAACACATTAGCATATAAAATAATGAAATTCAAAGCGGTCAGATAGACTCTAGTTGAGTTAAGGCATCTGGTTTAAGCTGAAATTTGTGAATACGTAGATAATATTGATTAAAAGCACAGATGTGATGTGATAAACCAACGTCTAGAAGGTTTTTCACATCACTTTAGTCTCATCAGATTCAATGAGAAATGGCTATAGGATTAAAATGGAAGTGGACGAGAACAATAGAAACTGAAAATTTGACCTTGTTTAAAAACTCTAACCAAACCAGCTAATTCAGTAGAAGTATCTTCTCCGTAAGGTCCATTTCTTAATAAACCACCTAAAAATAAATCATGTTCCATTTGGAGCGTGATTACTTCGTTGTTAGCTGTAACAACATTGTTAAACTGCATACTTCCACTGAAGTATTGATTTGTATTTAGTTGAATATTTAATTCAGTACTTTTAATAGTTAATCCAAATAGACCATGACCTAAACCTGGACTTCCCGTGCCGACATAACTTGTCTTCATTTCAAAAGTTGGAAGAGCGTTTTGATAAGGCGTGCAGGTATAGTTATAGACTACAGGTGTCGGTGGATTTTTATCCTTTTTAGCAAAAGCCTGATTTGAAAATATCGAAAATAGGGCAACGAAAAGTACAAAAAATTTATTCATATGGTTCTCCTTGTTTTTAGATGCTGTTGTTTTATATTTTAAGATGCAAAACTGTCAACATCTTAGGCCTTCAAGTGCCGCACCCATTTAAATAGGATCTCAATGATTTAAACTATGGAAAAAATACAGAGGCTGAAAATAAATGCTCTATGGTCACCGTGAAACGATACGTGTTAACAAAAAAGTCATCAAAAGCCTTCGTTATCGAGGGTACTGGTTGTCATACAGAAAAATAAAATAAGTTTACGACTGGTTTTTTAAATTAATACTAATTGAACTAACGCTTTCCCGATGCCAGTCAGTTGTAATTTGATGTGGTGTTTGGTTGGCATAACTTTTTTGCGAACTTTTATGACCTTTAAAAATACGTTTAAACAAAAGCTTAAGATCAATTGGCATAAAAATGATCTCAGATTTAAATGCAAATTTAACTTTTGATTTAAAAAAATGTAATTCTGGAAATGAAAAAAATAAGAATTTTTGTAATTTTGCCTCATTTTTTAAAAGTGAGACATCAGAAGGCTTTATAAATGAGAAGTCTCGCATAAAAGGGAATAGATTTTTCATCACTAATTTATCATTATGAATAATTTGAACGAGACTATTCTTGTTTTTATATAACACTTTAATTTTTGACTTATTTGAAATCAAAAAGTTTATAAAATAGATATGTTTTTGCGATACCCCATCTAAACGAAAACTTGTTACAGATAGAAAAGGATATTTTTGTTTATAAAAATCAAAAGAGTCCTGATTTGAAACTTTGTGGAGTTTGTTTTTTAAATGAAAAAATACTCTTGGCATTACATAAATAAGTACAAAAAAACATATACACAAAATACTAATAGCTAAATAAAATCTTTTCAGATAAAAGGCATAAACTGAAAAATAAATACACAACGATACTGTTAATGAATAGAATGTTAAATCATAAAATCTTAATTGAGCAAATCGTCTCAAAACAAAACTACCAAATAAAGTCATTACAGAGCACTACAAAATTGAAAACAATGCGAGCCTATAGTTAATATAACCAAACAATAAATACTTTGAAAAAAGAAATAGCGCGTGTAAAAGTAATGCTGTTGATAAGAAAAATATTGATAACTTTTTTTCATACCGATCTAGAATTAAATTATATTTTTCATCTGAATATTTTAAGAAATCTTGAAAAAACAAAGAAGGAATCCGACTATTTGTTAGCGCAGCCAAGAAATAAAAAATAAACGAGTAATTGGATTTTTTAAAAAATACAAATTGCACTGAGGAGTATAGGATAATATCAGGCAAAACACAAATAACTGCAAAAAATAAATAATGCCAGTTTAAACTAGTAATAAAACTTTTCCAGCTTTCTTCAAGTGCAGGTTTTTTTTTAAATTGTAGTTTATATTCTTTTAAATAATAAAAGCCTCTGACTGACACTAAGCCCACAATTTGAAAACCAAATGAAATGGGTATGCTCCAATAATTAAATCTTTCCCAGAAATATAAGAGCAAATAAACTGATAAAAAATGGACGGCGTAAATAAACCAAATATTAACATAAACTCTTTTTGAGCTGTAAATACTTGCGTGAAGTGTTTTGAGTATGACAAAACTAAAAACCTGAAATAAAAAAATGACACTGACTAACCCGTAAATAGATAAATAAGTAAAAACCAAAAGACCTTTTAAGTAGAGAACAATACCAAAAAAAAGACAAAGGATTAAAGATAGGGGAAAAAATAATTTAATATAACTCCGTTTATTGCGTGCTACTGTCAAAAAATCCGAATTAAGTTCATTAGCTAAAATAAATAGCCATATTATTTGAGTAATCCAAAAAATGAATTGTTCTAACTGAGCCATTTGGGATGTATAAAAATTTGAATAATCTGAACCTAAAAAGAAATTTTTAATGAAAAATGAAAAATAGAAAAAAATAATGGAAAAAAAGTAAAATCGTGTGCGATAAATAAAATAGGGAACAAAGCCTGGCCCTAAAAGCGCCGCCTCTAAGCTGGGCCGACCAATAATCTTTTGCCGAAGTTGATTAATTGTTATCATAAAGATGATTTTTTTTACTTTCGAGACGTTTTAGACCAAATTGTTCACGCAAAACTCTGTATGGACGAGAAGAAAATATTGCATTTTGTTTAGGCTTTAGCATTTTAAGCACTTCATATGAAATTTCATTATCAAGCAATCTAAAATAGTGTCTGTCAGATATATTAAACATAATAAAGTCTAAGTAACGGATATAAAATGCTGATTTGATATCTAACATTTCATTTATCGCTTGAACAAAGACTAAGATATTGTTTTCTTTCAAGTACCAGTCTTCTCCATATTCATATTTTAAATTAAGACTTAAATTTTTTAGATATTTTTTCAAGTCCGAAAAGAATTGATTTTTTTTACTCGTTTTTAATTCTAATCCGGAGTCAAAACTAATTCTAGCTCCTAAGTAATCAAAACAGTGACATCCTTTAATAGTTAAATCTAAATCCTCTTTTAACGTTCTTCCTGCTGAATTAATAAAATAGTTAGTAGATTTTTGTGCATTAAAAGTTAATTCTTTTTCCTCGCATGTTTTAATTAAAATTTCGTCGGCTATGATAAACTGTTGTTTAGAATCTGTAACAAACAAAATATCATCTCCAAATCTAATATATAAAGAGTTCGTTAAGGCCGACATGTTATGATCCAGTTCATTTAAATAAAAATTAGCCAACACCGTAACTAGCGGTGACCCTGTCGGAAGAAAGTGAAAAGTTTGAATATTTTTTTGCAAATCTTTCTGATGAGGATTGGATTGAGATTGTTTTTCTTCTTCTATATAATGTGGATTAAGTATTTTAACGATAAGTGCTTTATCAGATTTAGAAATATGAATATTGTTTTTTTGCATAAAAGACCACATTTGATTTAACAAAATCGATTGCGGAGCTGTCGAAATATAATCTGTGTACTTAGAAATATCTTTTCGTATGACATACAGCCCTCTAGATTTAAGCGGCCCTGTATATATTTTTTTATAATTTCGAATTTTTTGAACAACTCGATTTAATGCTTGGTGAGAATTTTTACCTTTTCGATATGAAAAAAGATTGTCTGACAAATAGGGCTCTATTTTTTCTTTAAGCGTCAGGGCAAAGACATTGTGAACAATCAAATCTCTCAGCGGAAACTGAAAAACTCTCCGTTCTTTATCAGTAACGACGGTAATTCTCTTTAATACCGACGGCGTATAGCAATCATTTTTTAATTCATGATCCAGCTGCTTAAGATATTCCGCTTTATAAAACTGGATGTCCTTAATATTTAAGGAATTTTCTCCAATAAAACGATGTGGAGTCTTGATCGCTTTTGCCAAAAGATGATCAAAACTCCTTTCTAAAAGCTCAAGAGAAATCATTAAATTTAAGGCGCTTGAGGTCTAAATACTGAGTCTGTTACAACACCGCTGGTTACTGTTTTAACACTCACAATCTTATCTCGTTTGCCGCATGAAATACCGGTTCCAGTATCTGAACATCCCGATGCAATACGATTACCAAAACTAGTGGATAATTTTGACATTTGAAGGCTTCCGCCAATCATATTAAGGCAAACCCCCTGGCCTGTCGCATTAAAAACTATTCTATCACAAGCCGTGTCTGTAAAACCTTTTTGTCTGAAAAAACCGCCGAGTCCATCATCAGTCCTACGTTTATTGTTGCCTGAACGCATCGTTAGGGACATTGTTGTTCCATCTTTTTGTGAAGCTTGAATTCTTTCAATCATAATTAAAGTTTTGTCAGCATTCATGGTTAACTTTTTTCTAACCGTTGCAAGATAACCCACATTTGTTATGTTCTGACTACCTGAATGAGTCGTCAGCGATGGGTCAAATTCAATTTTAATATTTAAGCTATCATCTACATTTGTTTGGGAACCAAATGGTGTAGATGCGTTGATGTAAGCCTTGGCCGTCTCAAAATAGTCATTGGATGCTTTTGTGTCCTCACTTCCAGCTTGAGAGAAAAAAACAAAAAAGCCCAACGGTTTTATTATTGGGCTTTTTATATTTCCGCGG
>CALMPX010000192.1 GCA_937871355.1 uncultured Bdellovibrio sp. | reverse complement strand
TGTCGATGTTAAATTTAAGATGCTGGCTGAGTAAGAATCAGGCCATTTTATTCCTAATGTTCTGACGAGTGATTTTTTTATTTCGACTACTTTAATTTCTACTCGTAGATTTTCTGACACTTCTAATTTTTGTTTATCTTCGATGTGATATAGTCCAATTTTTTCCATTTGGTACTTAGTTTTATTGAAATTCTCTGTTGTTTGAGAAAAAGTTTTCCAAGGATGACTAAACACGATTTTATAAGGTGATAGTCCATTTTCTCGAAAATAGTCCTGATACCATTTTTCAATTTGAATTTTAAGTGATTCTGAAGCCGTTAACCCGAGATAAACTGAACTGCGGTGTTCTTTCATAAGAGAAATAATTTTTTGAAATTCATTTAAAGTCGAAACTTGACCTTTTAAGCAAATCATTTCATCGCAGGGACTGACGCTAATATCGGCGAACTGAAACGAAAGCTTTTTCCAATCTGTATAAGATTGAACTTGGCCTGCGGGTAATACAATCATCAATTGATTTTGTTTGTCCAAGCGAATTTTCGAGCTGCCTATAGCTAACCCTTTGAGTTGAATGCGATTATCTTTTGCCTCAGCCTGAACGATTTTAGGATTTTCAATCCAAATTTTTTCTTTAACAGATGGAATTTTTATTGAGTCACCGACTTCGACGACTAAAGGATCCATTATTCCCGCACGACCATGCAAAACCCATAATAAAGCAAAAGCAAATACGCTATTTTTATTCATGACTGAGGCTGATGCATAATAAAATCCTGATTCACTGGCACCAGGATTGATATGGATTAAAACAAGTCCGAGTTTCGAACGGTTATTTTAGTTTATGAGGCAAAATAAATTCAACCGTTACACCATTTGTGAGATTACGAATAGTTAATCGACCTTTGATCGCTTTGACCAAAGTCTGACAAATCGTTAAGCCTAATCCCATGCCGACCGAGTGGTTCATAACATTTTCATCTAACTGAAACGGTTTTAAGATTTTATTGAGTACACTTTCAGAGATATTTGCACCTTGATTGGTAATCGAAATAATAATTTCATTTTCGGTTTTAATCGTCGATAAAATAATATCACTTTGTGCCGCTCCGAACTTGGTGGCATTGTGAATAGCACGGTAAATAGCCGTAGAAATTAAATTATAATCAGTGTGAACTTGCGCGACGTCGAAATGAGTCACAATTTTTTGATTTTTTGTCGTCATATTTGAGGTGATTTCGCTCGGCAAATTTTTTAGAATTAAACTAAAATCGACCAGATCCTCATTGACAGGAATACTGCCGACTTCACCTTTAACAATCAGAAGCACATCATCAATAATTTTTTTGAGTTTATCTGAAGATTTTATGATTCGATCTGTAAAAAGATTTTGTTCTTCAGAAAGTACCGTTTCTTTTAATAAGCTCGAAAAACTAATGATTGAAGTTAAAGGAGTTTTTAATTCATGATTTATTAATATCATAAACTGTGATTTAGCTTTGTCTAAATTTTGTAATTCACTTAAGGCTTCTGATAATCTTTGATTCTTAATTTTCAGTTCGCTTTTAAGAAGATATTTTTCATAAGCTTGATTGACGGTGCCGAGCAAATCAGTCGTATCCCACGGCTTAGTCAGGTAGCGATAGATTTGTCCTTTGTTCACCGATTCAATGACGGATTCAATATCGGTATAACCTGTTAATAAAATACGAACGGTATCAGGATGGGTGGTAATTGATTTTTCTAAAAATTCGACTCCGGTAATTTCGGGCATGCGTTGATCAGAAATAATAACCGGAAGATCTTTATATTGGTCTAAAAAATTAAAGGCTTCTAATGGCGTAGAAGCGTTAAGAACATTATATTTTTTACGGAAAATACGTTCCAGCGCATCAAGATTATTAATTTCATCATCGAGACATAAAAGAGTCGGTTTTTCTTGATTCATAATTCATCCAGCTTATCTAAATCATACAGGAAGGTCTATAGCTTGAGCCTAAAGTCGGGCTGTCCTATACCAAAATTTAAAATAATGTTACGTTCAAAGAATGGTTCTTCATGGAATAGATCGAGCGCGTTCATTTTTGTTAAAACGAACGTTAAAAAATTCAATATTTCGTCAAATTTATACGACTCGTTCGGCTCGTTTGATGTTCTTTTTTATGATTTCGATCGCTTTTAATTTCATTCTTGCTATAAATATACCGCTTTGGGTCTTACTGGTGGGACCTCTGTTATTGGGTGTTCCGCATTTAGTTTCTTCACTCAGGTACGTACCACAGCTTACGAATATAAAGTTATTGTCAGTGCCGTTGGTCGGAGGCCTATTTATTTTTGTTGCGGCGGTTCGATTGGCATTTGGTTCTTGGGGAGTCAATAACGTCGAACTGGCCAGTGGCTTACTGCTGATTGGACTTGTTAGTTTTTATTATAAAGAAAAGAAAATGAATGTGTTCTTTTCAATTTTTTTGTTGGGCGGACTATTCGCAGCGACGTTATCTTACCCCTTAGAAACAATCGGAGCTCTCATTTTAGCTCACAACTTTATCGCTTTTTTCTTTTGGCTCAATCGCGCGCCATCTCAAGCCGACAAGATGACCGCAGGCCTTTCACTTGTTATTTTTAGCGTCATGACCGCAGCCATATTACTTGGATTTTTTGATTCATGGATGTCGAATCGAATGTTTGAAATTTTTAACGGTTTTAATGATAACAGCATCGGATCACAAATTTTTCCGCACGCGGATATGATCGTCTGGAGTCGAGCTGTTTCGGCCTATGCTCTGGGTCAAGGGATTCATTATTTCGTTTGGCTCAAGGCTATTCCAGAGCAAGAGCTTCCCTATGAGCATACTACCAACTTTACTTATTCATTAAAATTATTGCGATCTAATATGGGAAATAGAATTATTTACTTCACAGGTTTAATTCTGATTGGCATTTTGGCTTTCGCTTTGTTAAGAAACTTTGTTGAGGCTCGATTTATTTATTTAAGTTTAGCCGCTTTCCATG
>CALMPX010000191.1 GCA_937871355.1 uncultured Bdellovibrio sp. | reverse complement strand
TTATGGCTTGGCTAAGCAAACTTTAGAAAGTTTTAGCGACACGATTGAAAAAACGATTGAATTAAGACCCGATCGTATTGCTCTTTATAGCTTTGCTCTAGTTCCGTGGATAAAACCAGCGCAAAGATTATTTAAAGATGAAGATCTTCCTGCGACTGATGAAAAACGTAAACTCTATGAGCTAGCTCGAACTCAATTAACAGCCGCCGGTTATATTGAAATTGGAATGGATCATTTTGCCCTTCCCGATGAAAATCTTTCTTTATCTTTAAAGAACAAAACACTTCATCGCAATTTTATGGGTTATACCGACCATAAAACAGATGTACTGCTGGGATTAGGCATTAGTTCTATTTCAGAGTCTCCGAATAGTTTTCATCAAAATGAAAAAGTAAGCTCACTTTACGAAGCCGCTATTCACCAAGGACAACTTCCGACTCATCGAGGCCATGTCTTAAATGAAGAAGACATTGAACGACGACAACAAATCTTAAGCCTCATGACAAATTATGAAGTGAATTTTACTGGTATTGAGCAAAAATCTTCCGCCGAACATTACTTATCTGAAATGCTCAAAGATAATCTCGTTGAAATAACGGATACAACTTTAAAAGTGACTACGGCTGGAAAACCTTTCTTGCGCAATGCCTGTGTTTTTTTTGATGAACATTTAAAACGCAAACAACCTGAATCAAAATTATTCTCAAGATCGATATGACAGAAATTAAACCGCGCATTCATATTATAGGAGCTGGATTTTCCGGGTTATCAGTCGCCTACCTTTTGGGGAAACTGAACAAATTTGATATTTCTATATTTGAGAAAAATTCAAAAGTCGGCGGAATGATTAAATCGAGTTTTAAAGATGGAATTCTCGTCGAAAGCGCGGCCAATTCGATTTTGTGTACAGATGAAACGATGAGTTTCTTAAACGAAATCGGAGTCCAATGCATTTCGCCTTTATCTACGGCTAAAAAAAGATATTTCTTAAGAAATCGCTTAACACGTTGGCCTTTAACATTAGCTGAAACCCTCGGGTTTATCCCGCGTGTTTTATTTCATCT
>CALMPX010000190.1 GCA_937871355.1 uncultured Bdellovibrio sp. | reverse complement strand
CTCGATCGTCGAATCTAGATCTTTCTTAATTTCGGTGACTTTTGAATATTGAGCCGAAATTCCAGTACGCGCTTTAACCACTTCGGTAGAACAACTCATAACGCCGTCTTCTTTTTTATGAGCTTTATCATCTGCCGTTTTCTCTTTAGCGTCTTCTTTTTTTGTTTCTGGCTCAGCCGCGGTTTTCACCGTCGAGTTATCCGCCGAAGTTGTCACGGCGACTTTAGGATCTTCAGCATGTGGAGCAACTTTTGTTCTATCTCCACTTGATACTGTCGGTGCGACGATATCTTTTCCTGGAACATTTTCTAATGAATGATCTTTAATGTCTGTCGTGTTGTCTGCAGCTTTATCTGGAGCGTCGGCTTTGGTCGCTGTTTGTGGCGCTACTCGAGCGCTTCCCTTTTTTTGACAACTCATCGACATCAATAAAGTTGTTGCGATCACACCGCGTACTAATAATTTTGAATAACTTAATTTCATAAAGCCTCCGTTAATTTAATTTACATAAAACTCAATCAAAGCTTTCTATTTCAAAAGCCGGTCCAACCCTTTTATAAAGACTTAAAGTGATCTAGTTTCGATTACAGGAATTTTGTTTTAAAAGTGTCTCAGCTTGAGACAAGATTTCCTGTCTAGGAACTTTACAGCTATCAGCCCTGCAACAGCTGATTTGGCCTTTAAATAAGCACCTAAGGCCACTTTCGGAGGTATTCTCATGGCATTTACTTGATACATTTACTCGAATCATATAAACCAACAAGTGGCCAGGTCCCATACGATAGACTTACTAGTGAATCCCGCTAGGTCCGGAAGGAAGCAACGGTGTCTAACGAGCTGTGCGATGTGGGGAAGCCTGGCCCTTATTTTTAAAGTTAATCGAGGGTGTTTTGTCATATCAAGTGTTAGCGAGAAAATATAGATCTCAGACTTTCGATCAAATGGTCGGTCAGAATCATATTTCTCAAACCATTATGAATGCCCTTAAAAACAATCGTCTTCCACATGCACTTTTATTTACCGGAATCCGTGGAACTGGAAAGACCTCTTCCGCGCGCATCTTAGCCAAAAGCATTCGTTGCACCAATTCAAAAAATTTCACTCCCTGCGGCGTTTGCGAAAGCTGTCTTGAAATTACGGCTGGGCGAGCTACAGATGTGATCGAAATCGATGGAGCTTCCAACAACGGTGTGGATGCTATCCGCGATCTTCGTGATAGCGTGATGTTCAGCCCTTCCTCTGGAAAATATAAAATATTTATTATCGAGGAAGTTCACATGCTCTCTTCCAGTGCTTTTAATGCTTTATTAAAAACCTTAGAGGAACCGCCTCCTCACGTGATCTTCATTATGGCGACAACCGAAATTCAAAAAATTCCACAGACGATTTTATCTCGTTGTCAGCGTTTTGATTTCCGTCGTATTCCGATCAAACAATTAGCCGAACATTTAAAATGGATTTGCACACAGGAAAATATTCAAATTGATGATAAAGCATTATGGCTTTTGGCTCGTCAAGGCGAAGGCTCCGCTCGTGATTCTTTAAGTTTATTAGATCAAGTGATTAATTTCTCGACCGCGCTTCAGGGTAACGTGATCACAGATGCGACGGTTTCTGAAATTTTAGGTTTAACTGACCGCGCTTTAGTCTTCGAAGCTTTTCAAGCCTTGATCCACCGTGATGACAAAAGCATGCTCGCTTTATTAAAACGCTTGGCCGAAGCTTCGGTGAATGGTTCTTTATTCTTAGATGATTTGCTTCGATTATTTCGCCACTCGATTTTATTGCGTTCTGCCGCGGCTGAAAATGTGGCCCACATCAATATTGATCTTCCCGCAGATGAAATCACTATTCTGCTGGAGCTGATTCAGCCTTTAAGTATTCCGGATTTACACATGCTGTTTGATATGTGCTTTAAATCGATGAACGATGTCATTCGTTCGCACGAACCCCTCCTGGTTTTAGAAATATCATTACTTCGTATGTCACAGGCCCCGCAGATTAAAGATCTGCAGTCTTTGCTCAACAATCCTGGAGCGACGGCCTCCGGCGGAGTCGTTTCCGCCCCAAAGGTCGTTGAGCAGGCGAAAAAACCTGCTCCGATCACTTTGGCAAAACCCAAGGCCGCTCCTGCTCCACCGACTCCGACTCCGACAAAAGAGACTTGGTTCGATTTTGTTCAGTTTTTAAAACAAAATGAGCCTATTTTAGCTGCCAAAGTGGAAAATTTAATCTTTGAGCGATTCAACGCTGAAGAAAAAGTAATTCAATTAGGTATCCCCGCTGTTTTCGGTTTCCTGCTGGATCAAATTACTCAATCAGAAACCAAACAAAAACTGCAAGGATCTATTGATTCTTTCTTTGGCCGTGGCTACAATTTTGACATACAGAAAACAAAAACTGTAGCGGGTGAATCAGCTTTGAATATTGCTCAACAAAAAGAAATTCAAGCTGAGGAAAAATTAAAAGATTCATGGGCTCTCGATCCGCGAATCCGAAAAGCCCAGGAAGTTTTTAACGGTACAATAAAAGTCGTCAACAAAATCGATTAATCGATGGCTGAAGTTGACTAACGTTCAAGGAGTTCACATGAAAGGTTTCGGCGGCGGCGGAATGGCTAATTTGATGAAGCAAGCAAATCAAATGCAAATCAAAATGAAAAAAGCTCAAGAAGATTTAGCTCAAAAAGAATTTACGGGTTCAGCTGGCGGTGGTGCCGTGAACGTCAAAGTGAATGGCGAAAATAAAATTCTCTCTTTAACTATTGATCCCGAAGTGATGAAATCAGGCGATGTGGAAATGTTGCAAGATCTCATCTTAGCTGCGGTTAACGATGCCAACAAAACAGCAAAAGATGAAACAGCAAAAGAAATGTCTAAAATCACTGGCGGAATGAATATTCCAGGAATGTTCTAAACTAAATGTTACATATCGCTTCATTAGAAAAATTAGTGCATGAATTGAATCGTCTTCCTGGAATTGGTCCGAAGACGGCTCAGCGTTTGGCGTATTATATTTTACGTTCAAAAGATTTATACCCTGATAAACTTTCTGAAGCTCTCTTACGTGTTAAAGCGGAAGTTCACACCTGTCCTGAGTGTTACAGCTATACGGACCGAGACATCTGTAAATTTTGTGATGATCCTCATCGCCAAACAGAAAGTGTTTGTGTTGTCGAAGAGCCTTCCGATATTTCTCGTATTGAATCTTCCGGCGCCTTTCATGGAAAATACCATGTCCTTCATGGGGTGATTTCTCCTTTAGATGGTATATCGGCTAAAAATTTAAAAATTCAAGAACTGATCAACCGTGTTGATGCCTCGTTTGAGAACGGAACACCTATTAATGAGGTTATCTTAGCTTTAGATGCGGACCTTGAAGGTGATACCACAGCTCTTTATTTAGCTAAGATTTTCCAAAGTAAAAATATTCGAATCACACGTATTGCTCATGGAATTCCGATGGGATCGGACATTGATTTTATCGACGATCGTACCATGGGTCGTGCTTTAGAAAATCGAGTACAACTATAAATGTCTTTGTTTAATTACAACGCCAAAGAAATTCACTGCAAAATCGTTTATTACGGTCCCTCGTTGGGTGGCAAAACGACGAATATTCAGTGGATGTATCAATCGCTGGCGTCCGATCAAAAATCGAAACTGGTGGCACTTAACACAGAAATCGAAAGAACATTGTTATTCGACTTTCTACCTTTAGATGTCGGTGATATTCGTGGTTATAATACGCGCTTTCATCTTTACAGCGTTCCCGGGCAAATTGTGTACGATGCAACACGTAAGCTCATCCTTCAAGGCATTGATGGCGTCATCTTTGTCGCTGATTCACAAGCGGATCGCCTCGATGAGAACCTACAAGCTTTTGAAAATTTAGAAAAAAACCTTTATCAACAGGGCTACAACATCAAAGATATTCCTCTCGTTATTCAATATAATAAACGTGATCTTCCTAATGCTATGCCGGTCGCTGAACTTCGTAAGCATCTGAATCGCTATAATTCGGTTGAAATTGAAGCTAGTGCTTTTGAAGGAATCGGCGTCCTAGAAAGCTTTAAGTCGATTTCCAAGTCCATTATCCACACACTAAAAGGTGGAACTGCCATTTAAGTCCTGTTATAATTATGTCATTATGGACTATGCCGCCGAAATTCAAAAATTAAAAAAAGAAAAAGATGTTGCGATCTTAGGTCACTATTATGTGGACGGAGCTATTCAAGACTTGGCGGACTATGTCGGCGATAGTTTCTATTTAGCTAAAATCGGTCAACAAATTCCACAAAAAAATATTCTTTTGGCTGGCGTTGTTTTTATGGGTGAAAGTGTGAAAATTCTCAACCCAGAAAAAAATGTTTTGGTTCCTGACCTTGAAGCATCCTGTTCTCTGGTCGAAGGAGCTCCTTTTGAAAAATACTTGGCTTGGCGTCGCCAATACCCTGATGCTTTATGCATGACCTACATCAATTCGAGCGCCGAGGTGAAGTCAATTTCTGATGTGATTATCACCTCAAGCAATGCGGCACAGATTTTAGCGAGTATTCCTGCAGACCGACGAATTTTGTTTGGCCCTGATCAGCACCTCGGAAAATGGCTCAGCAAACAAACCGGACGCGACATGATTTTCTGGCCTGGCTCTTGTCAGGTTCATATTTTATTTAATGCTAACCGATTGAAAGAATTGATCGCACAAAACCCCGAGGCTCTCGTTATTGCTCATCCTGAATGTGATGATGAAATTTTAAAACAAGCGACTGTGATTGGTGCGACGTCTAAATTGCTGGCGGAAGTTGAAACAAATAAAAAGTATAATAAATTTATTATTGCTACTGAAACTGGAATATTTCATGAAATGAAAAAACGTCGTCCCGATGCTGAATTGATTCAGGCTCCGGTTGTTGATGAGCAGTGTAAATGCAATGACTGTCCTTTTATGAAAATGAATAGCGTTGAAAAAATATATCATGCTTTAAAAACGTTTAAACCCATGGTGTCTATCCCCGAAGACCTACGTACAAAAGCTTTTACCTCGCTTGATCGTATGATGAAAATCACCAGCGGACTACCGGTCTCATGGCCTGAATTATTTCAAGGTTAATATGGATTTAAAATCGTTTGTTGAATTTATTAAAGTTGATTTTAAAGTAAAATTTTTAACTATTAATGTACAATCGAAATTCTCGTCCTTAGTTGACGATTATCGTTTGCACATCCGCCAAGATATTATTTCAAATTATTCGCCGTTATTATCGTCTTCAGAAAAACGCAGAATTTTAAATATCAATACTCTTCCTACCGTCGAAAATTTATTTTTTTCAATCTCTCATAACAAATCCATCGGAGGCTATGCCGCTTGCGATCAACGCATCGGCTTTGATATAGAAGAAGTCAGCCGCCTATCCTCAGAAAGCGTCACTCGCGTTTGTACACCGATCGAATTAACAGCGTGTCCCGATTTTAAACTGTTGTGGTCAGCCAAAGAATCGGCCATCTAACTTTTTAAAACTGAACTAGTCATGAGTGATATTGAAATTTTATCTTGGAATCAAAAAGACAGTTTTTTTCTGTTCGAAGCTGTTTGTCATAAAACCTCAAAAAAAATTAAAGGTGTTGTTTTCATAAGTGAACAATACACCGCAGCCTGTTCATTTATTTTATAAAAATGAATGTCTCGTTTTGAGAATTGATCTTAGTTTTTAATAAAAAATATTTAAATTAATTCAAACCCTTTACTTTAGTCCAAAGACTTCCGAGAAATGAGCATAAGATACTTACCAGAAAGGCCTGAAATATGTCAGCGGCAAAGAACAACTCTCAAAGAGATAAATACCGATCAGCTCTTCGTAAGGAAATTAATAAAGATGTTGCGAAATTGACGTTGGATTCTTTATCTTCGATGGAGAACTTGGAAAAATTGGCTCGGTATGGAGAAATCGTCGAGGCTTCAGCAACGGGAATTCTGATTAAGGTAGAACGCAAAGACTTCGTCAGTAAAGAACTCCGTTCTAATTTAAATATTGATCAACTCATCGGTAAAGAAGTTTTTTTTAATATTCATGAAATGGATTTAGAAATTTCGGGTAAAATTGCTCGGACTAAATTTTTAGGTAAAACAGGTTTCGTTATCGCCGTCGACTACAGCAGCGACTCTCCGGAGTACTGGCGTGAATGTTTGATGGATTTTTTACCGACAAAGTAACTATAAGGCCACAAAGGTTGGCAAATCTTTTTCACTAATCAAAACAATTGAATAGTGTGGCGGCAAAAACCACGCTATGGCTTCGGCGACTCCGGCATGTTCTTTGGTCGGCGGATTTCCTAAAGATTCTAATGAAAAACACAAATCATAATTGATTCCATCTTGGGAAATCATCAAAACTTTGGGATTGGATACAGATTGATCACGAAAAAAATCTTTTAAAACTTTTCTAACGTATAATGGTAAAAAGGCTTCGGTTGGAATCCCCGTTTTGATTTTATTATTTTCAAAGACCGCTTCACCAGATTTGTTGGCTAAATCGGGCCGTAAAAAATATCCCGTTTCGCGAAATGACCAAATCATTCCGTAGGAAAAAACATAATCAGGGTAAGGCTCACGACGTGGATTAACGACTAATCCGATTCCTTTGCCTGCTAACCAATGAAAAATTTTTTGTGTGCTTTCGACTTCGAGAGCTTCGTCAGAGTCTTTACCAAAGGTTTCGCAAATTAAATACGGCCAGCCATCCGGACCTTGTTGTGGATCTTTTGAAAGCAGGCGCACTTGTTCATCTGAAAATTTTTTAAAAAACTTTTCTTCCCAGCTAAAATTGCGATCTTGTTCAGGTACTTTCAATAAATCTAATAGCGTGTTCATTCTTGCAAAACTCTCTTAAACGAATGTTTATTTTATTGTGTTATGAACAATAACTAAACTTTTATAGCCTTGCCAACGAATAACATCACCTTGAGCTGTTTTTAAAACTTCACCATTACGACTGAACTTCGGCACTAAGCCTTTTCCGGCATTTTTGACCATGGCGAAAAGAACAGGCGCCATACTTGGATGCATGCGAACGCAGCCCCCTGAAGCGCGCGACCCCAAATTGCCTTCGGTTCCGCCTGGAGCTTGATGTGTGGCAATACCTGATTCAAAAAAGACCGCATAGGGCATCCATGTTTGCCATAAATTAGAAAAATAATTTTCAACTAATTCATCGATATCAAAATACCCTGTTGGAGTTTGAGACCAGTAGGCCCGATTGGAACAGTGATCTTTTTTTGGATCCTGTCCCGCAGAGCAACCTTTTTCAAAATGTTCTCGGCCACTTGAAATTCGAGTAAATTCTTTTAATTTGCCGTTTACATACACGCGAAGAGTTTGCTTATCTGAACCATTGTTCGCCTTATTAATCACAATCACATTTGTGAATTCTTTCATCCAAGACTGAGTCATGAGGTCTGACTCAACAAAAGGACGCGCTACAAAATCAACAGGAGCTGCATTCGGGTCTTCATCGTGATCGATATTTTGTGCAAAAGCTGTTGTTGATATCAAAGTATATAAAAATAATATTAAAATTCGCATAGAACCCCTTTTTGTCGTTTTGAGATTTAAACAAGTCATCAAATCGAACAAAATGCATATTAAAAGACTCTATTTACAGAGACAAGCTCATGAAATCACATTGAAAATTATTCAGATCATATTAGGCCATAACGAATAGAGTCCATTTAGTGTTTCGATGTTTTTCAATTATAATAAATACATACTGAAGAAGCAGAAGCCTTTAAAATAATTTATTGAAATTTCACTCCTAAGCCGACATTGACTAATGTTTTATCTTTAAAAATAATTTCAGAACTATCGGCCTGAAGCTTAGTCAATTCTAAGTTAAGCGTGAGTTGCTCATTCACCCAATAGCGTAAACCTAAATTATATTGTTGATAGTCAAACTCAGGTTTTTGAATCGAAAATAGCCAATCGCTATTCATATCATTTTTATCATCGTAAGACTTGTTAATGGCATGTACAAATCGAGCCGATCCATAGGGCTCAAAATCACCTGATAAATAACTGGCGAGCACGTCACCGTAATAATGGCGGCTTCCGCCTCCTCCGA
>CALMPX010000189.1 GCA_937871355.1 uncultured Bdellovibrio sp. | reverse complement strand
AGATTTAAAATTTCGGCAAATCGATTTTGAACGATTTCTGACGACCCTATTAAATCAAAATAATTGATGAGATCTGACAATCTTTTCTCTGCAGAAAATTTCCTATTCAATAGCGGTGTTTCTTTCGCGATTTGAATATCGTAAGGTAATAAAGATTGATAGTCTGCGAATTTCAAGCCTGTTTCTTCGACATAAATCTTAAACCGTGTCAAAAGCTGCGAAGGACTGAAATCTGTTTTTTTTGTTTCATTATAAACAATCGGAGTATTCATTTTTTTGAGATACTGAATGCGGGCTTCAACGAGCTCGGCCACTTTAATAAAATCTTCGGTGCTTTTCTGTGCCCAAACACTGCGAAGCTCCATCGGAGCATCTTTTTCATTTAGATTTGTCCGATTAACATATTTAATTCCAACTGCTTGATAGTGATTTTTTCCACCCCAAGTCGGTTCATATGAATGGGTGTACACATTGTTTTGAATGAGTTGAGCTACTTCTTGTACAGAAAAAACATATCCAGAATTGTGCTTGGTCACGATATCTTTCAAAGCCATTCGTTGGGATTTATTTAGAATAGACAATGGTGGAGCATTATATATATCGTGACCTAAACTACCCAAAGCAAGATCCGGGTGATTCGCGTAATCGACGAAGAATCTTAAAAAATCAGAACCTTGATCACCAAAGGCAGACTTGATTCCCATATTAAAGTGCGATGTATTTCCCTCTTCGGTAAACATTTTCAACTTTCGACCAGCATTGAAAACATACTCATCAATAGTTGAAGCTTTTTCTCGTAATTCTTTTAAAGTTAATGGTTTAAACGTGATTTCGACACATTTGGGATCATAACTGTATTTAATCCAAAATCCGTCTGTAAATTTTAGAATATAATCCGTATCAAATTTTCCACGAACATCTTCGATCGCGCACCCGGTAAGAACACATTTACTTCTGAGATAATCGACCAAAGCCATTTGATGCTTTTTTTCTTCTGAAGGCCCTTGAGACCTATCCAAAATATCGCGTGTTGAGGCTTGGATTTTTTTAGAGGTCAATTCAAACTCGGCCCCATAAGTGGCCGGCCCCGCCCAGACATGAAATGTTACAGATACAATTCCCAAAATGAGACAAATTTTAAACCAAAGTGTTTTTACCATACAAATTTAAATTGCAAGGACAAGACCACTTTAAACTACACAGGCTCTTTTAAAATACATAAAGGTGTACGTTTTTTTTACAGCTGTACTAAAATATAAATCTTATTCCCACAGAAAGTAAACCCAATGCAAGTGCACGCATAATCCATACACCCTTAACTCGATTCGAGAAATGAGCTCCTAACTGGGCTCCTCCTACGACTCCCACACCAAGATACAGAACCTTATCCCAAACTTGACTGAGCTGACCGGCTTGAATATGTTCCGCAGTTCCAATGGCTGACATCACGGCTAGAATTCCGTGCGAAGTCGCTGTGGCGATATGCACCGGAAAATTAAGCCAATTCACAAGCGCTGGGACATGAATAATTCCACCACCGATACCCAACAAACTCGAAATAAAACCAACAACCGCACTAATTAAAATTCCAACGCTCATGTTATAGGAAATTGAATACTCATGACCTTCAAAATCGATGAGTTTATAGACCGGATATTGAGAATCATTCTTTTTTAATTTCTTTAAAGATTCATTTCGTGGAAATAATAAGTAGATGGCCAGGATTAACATCAAAACGCCGAAGATCAGTTCAAATTGATTACGTGGAATAAATTTAGTTGTATAAGCTCCAAGTAAAGCTCCGGGTGCTGAAGCGATCGAAAAAATAAGAGCCGACCTGTAATGAATTCGTTTTTTAAACATGTACGCTATCGATCCTGAAAGAGCATTAAAAAATACGATCGCTAAAGAAATGGCCGTCAGCACCTCTGGTTTTTCATTTGGGTACATAAGTAAAAGCACCGGCATTAAAATAAAAGCACCGCCCGCACCAATTAAAGTTCCGAAAGCCCCTACTGCAAATCCTATAAATATTAAAATCAAAATCATAACTTATTCTTAGGCGAAAAAAATTTATAAATCCACATTCCTAAAAGCATTGAAAGTACAAAAATAAATGGTTGAAGTTTAAATGTTGCCAGCGCTGTCACTGCGGGCGCCGGACAGTAGCCGACCAATCCCCACCCCAGACCAAACAAAGCAGCGCCGATCACAAGTTTTTTATCGATATTTGATTTGATCGGGATATGAAAACATTCAGCAAATAAAGGTGTTTTGCGCTTTGTAATTAATTTAAATAAAACAAAATGAACTCCAATGGCTCCCAGCATAACTAAAGCTAAAGAGGGATCCCAGTATCCAAAAATATCTAAAAATGAAATGACTTTTTGTGGCTGAGTCATACCTGCTAGACCTAAACCTAACGCAAAAAGAACGCCGATAAAAAAAGAGGAAATAGCTGACTTCATAAAACCCCTGCAAAATACAAACGAAAAAACGTGGCTGAAATAATTCCCATCAACATAAAAATAAGTGTCGCCACGATGGATCTAAAAGAAAGGCGACTGATGCCACAAATACCATGCCCACTGGTACACCCACCGCCCATGACTGTTCCAAATCCGACCAGCAAACCCGCAATAATAATAACGGCATCACTTCGAATTAGATTTGAAGATAAAGACTCGGGCCAAAAGAATTGAAGGATTAACCCCGCTACAAACAAACCCGCTATAAAAGAGATTCTCCATAGAAAATCATTTTTTCTTAATTGAAGAGAACCGTTGATAATTCCACTGACACCAGCAATACGGCCATTAAAATAGAGCATCAAAGACACCGCGAATCCGATCAACACACCACCTAATAAAGGATAAATATAAGTGTTCATGTTAAATCTCCACGGATAACTGGCAATCCTAATTCATTCCAACGAAGCATACCTCCGACGAGATTATAAACTTTCTTAAAACCTAAATCGAGACTTAAACGTGTTGCTTCTTCCGAGCGTTTCCCTGAACGACAAATGAATATAAGTTCTTCTGATCGATCATAACTTTCTAAAAATGACTTTAACCTTTCCCCCAGCGTAATAAGATGAGCGCCCTGTATATGTCCAAGCTCACCATTAAATTCATCTGAATTTCTGACATCAACCAACAGACACGATTTTGAGACTAAGTTTACTTCCTCTGCGGTTATGGTCGGAACAAGATTCATAACTCCACAAGCCTGATTGGCTGGCAAAGCTATATCAATTTTTTTAGGATAATCTAATTTAAGATTCGCCATAATTTCATGAAACTGCTGCTTAGTTTTTCCTTTACCTAATCGAGGATTATGTTCGATTTCTTCTTTAACTGTTGATGATGTAAAACCTTTATAATCATGGCCCGGATAGACCACGGTATCAGCTGGTAAACTAAAAATTTTCTGAGTCACACTATCATAGAGCTTATCAGAAGACCCACCTTGAAAATCAGTGCGTCCACATCCACGAATCAAAAGGGCATCGCCAGTAAAGACCATTTTTTCACAAATAAAACTTAAAGATGAATCTGTATGCCCCGGAGTTTCCAAGACTTGAATCGAAAACTTCCCGAATTTTAATTCGTCTCCTTCAACCAAACCGATATCACAACAGGCGACATGGGCTTGCTGCGCTAAGCAAGTTGGCGTCCCTAAACGACGGCGAATTTCGCCGGCCCCCGTGACATGATCAGCATGAATGTGTGTATCAAGAACGTACTTTAAATTAAGATCCAGCTCATGGATTAATTTAAGATCGCGGTCGACGGTTTCCAGTACTGTGTCGATTAATACAGCCTCTTTGGTCTGTAAATCAGCTAAAAGATAGGTGTAAGTTGAGCTATGAGTTTCAAATAATTGTTGAAAATAAAATTGAGAGGTCACAAAAACTCCTTGCTTAGCATATTTACATTATATTATTTTAATAATATGCACACAATTCATTTTTTAAAAATAAAAAACGCCGAACCTATTTCAGTTCGGCGTTTTATTTATAAAATCAATTCTAATTAATTCAACTAGTTCGCAAAATACATAGCGTCTTTAAGCGAAGTCTTCACCCAATCAACGGTGAAACTTCCGCTGGCGCTAGCGAGTGGCGCGGTTGATGGCGCCGCTAATGTGCTACCCGACCCTGAGCAATAAGCTCCACTTGCTGGGTCAGATAAAGTGACGAAATTAACACAACCTGATTTTTCAACCAGCGTGCCCTGATTCGGCTCATTGGCACTAAAATCATGTGACGACACAGCCGCTGCAGATGTAGCTGAACTTGAAACTGTCGCTGCTTTATCAGAGATCGTGCTTTGACCTGTTAAATCAGGTTTATCCATTTTTACATATATTGAGGCCTGTTTCGTTGAAGCATTTCCTTCAAAAAATGAACGCTCGTAACCATATTGATCTCCGCATGAACCACCACCGCAAGTATAAGATTGATCACGAAGTGTCACACCAACATTCCAAAC
>CALMPX010000188.1 GCA_937871355.1 uncultured Bdellovibrio sp. | reverse complement strand
TCTAAATTTTCATGGCATACTCAAGATATTTTGAGTCAGATTAAAAATGGTGAAGCCACATTAAGAAATTTGAATCCTATTCAAGCTTTCGTGTTGGCCAGCCGCATTCAGTTCTTAGATTTAGATATTGATTGGAAGCAAAATGTTGCATTTTAAGTATTTTTTAAAATCGCTGCTCATCGTAAATCTACTCAACTTGAGTGCAATGGCTAACGAAGAGAAGACTGAAGCGAAGCATGAGGGTGCTGCGGCATCGGCTCATCAGGCCTCGCCTGAGTTCTCAGGACAGCAAGACGATGCTTGGGTCAAGTTTCAAGCAGATGTAGTTTCGGCCAAAACAAAATTGGATGCGGAACAGGCTATTGTAACAGAATTATTAGTGAGCAAAAAAAACAACAAAGGTCGGATTGGAAAAGATCAGGTTGATCAACTCAATGAGCACCATAAAAAATTGCAAGAAATGGTTAAGGATTATAATGAAAAGCTTAATGAGCTTGAAATTAAATACCCAGAAAAAGGACAAGCTTTAGGGCGCCAGTACAGTCGTAAGAAAGAACAGTCACTGGATCAGATGGAAAGTTTTCTGACTTTGGATGGGCGTATTCGTAAAATAAATAAAAAAATCAAAACCCAACTAGGCGTTGAAGACAGCCCAGTGCCTACAGAGGGTAAAATGCCTGAAACAGATGCGGATCAAAAAGCTAAATCCAAGCTCAAGCGAGCAGAAAAGCCAACTCAACAAGCAAGTCCGAAAGCCGACGTTATTCAGAAAATTATTATTGTAAAATAATATTATGTATAGCGAGGCCCCTCTTTGCATTCAAAATAAGCAAATAAATTCGCTCTCAAATTAAGACAATTATTAATTGATGTTCAAGTAGTTCATTGCGTGGATGTCTCAAGTGCGATATAAATTATTTCTACACGAAATTTTTAGGGGATTGCTATGGCTGAAAATCAGGATTTTCACAATAAAAGTGGTATGTATTTGTTCTTAGGTTCTATGGTTTTTGTAACTGTGTTTTTTATTTACATGGTAACACTCAACAAAGGCGTAGACTTAGGTGAGAAGATTGAAATTCCAGCTTCTGCTGATGCTCCTGTTTACAACTTATCAGCAGAAAAAGAGCCTTGGGTTTCTAGCCCCGATATAGTTAAAGCCGGTGCAAAACTTTACAAACAAAACTGCGCAACTTGTCACGGTGAAAAAGGTGATCTAGTCGGAGGAGTTCCAACGGCAAGAAATTTTGTTGAAGGAAAATGGACTCAAGGCGATGGCATTGTGAATCACTTTAAGGTATTACAAAATGGAATCAAAGATGCTAAAGGCAATCAAACAGCCATGGTTAGTTTCTCAGCACAGTTAAAACCCTATGAGCGTTGGGCTATTTTAAATTTCATTGAAACTCTTACGAATAATAAATCTAAAGATAAACCAGAAGACATCGCTAAGTTTGCTCAAACAGCACCATAGAAGGATGACAGCTTTTCATGTTTAATAGAGCCAGTTCTATTTTTATTTTAATCTTAGCTGCGAGCCTTTGTGTGTTCGCGCAAAGCACGTCGCCACGTGGCGGTACTGATTATGATGGAAAAGCATTGGCCACAACATCTGATACCGTGCCGGAAGAAATTAAAAATGTAGGTATCGACGAAAAAATCGGACAGACTATTGATTTAAATATCCAAGTCACTGATGACAACGGAAAAAAAGTTTCTTTAGCTTCATTTTTTCATCCCCATAAACCTATTTTACTCAGCCCGATGTACTACAGCTGCCCCGGTCTTTGCAGTTTTCATTTTAACGGTGTCATCGATACTCTTAAAAAAATCGATTGGAATCCCGGTGAAAAATTTCAAGTGATCGCGTTCAGTTTTGATGCGAAAGAAAATGCACCCGACAAGTCGGACTTAGCGGCTAAGAAAAAAGCCAACTATATGAAGCTTTACGGTCGCCCTGGGACTGAAAATGGCTTCCATTTTGTCACGGCTGACCAGGAAAATATTGATAAATTAATGAAAGCTGTTGGGTTTCGTTATAAGTGGAACGAAAAAATTGGCGAATGGGCTCATGTTTCTGCAGCCATTATGATTTCTCCTGAAGGAAAAATCACTCGTTACCTTCACGGTATAGAATTCAACCCGCAAGATATGAAATTTGCATTGAATGAAACGGCCAATGGTAAGATTGGTAACATCGTGGATTCAGTTTTGTTGTATTGTTTTAAATTTGACCAACACCAATCTAAATATGGATTGCAAGTTTTCCGCGTGATGCAAATCGCCGGAGCCTTCATGATATTGTTATTGGCTATTTGGTTGTTACCTGTGTTGTTCAAAGCGCGAAGGGAGAAAGTGTAACCATGTTGTGGTTTATTAAAAATCAGTTGGCCAAGGTTTTAATCGGTCGAGCGGAAGCTCAATCATTCATGCCGGCTCAAGGTTCGGAAATTGCAAAAAGCGTAGATAGTCTTTACAGCTTCTTGCTCATCGTAAGTCTTATTGCGTGTGTGATCGTCATCGGCGGAATGATTTATTTTGCTTTAAAGTATAAACGCAAATCAGATAATGACAAAACAGCTTACATTTCTCATGACACGCGTCTTGAGATTTTATGGTCGGTTGTTCCGTTGATTATTTTCCTCTTTGTATTCGCATGGGGATGGATCATTTATCATGATATGCGTAAAATGCCTAAAGATGCTTTGGAAATTCAAGTCAACGGTCAGCAATGGAGTTGGACAGCAGAATATAAAAATGGTGTCAAATCTGGTGAAATTGTTATTCCTGTTAATCGTGATGTTAAACTTATTTTAACTTCAACAGATGTCATCCACTCACTCTATATACCAACTTTCCGTATTAAACAGGATGCCGTTCCAGGACGTTACACCGCTTTATCTTTAAAAGCTGAAGTGATGGGTGAGTTTCATATATTCTGCGCCGAATTTTGCGGAACGTCTCATTCAGGAATGATCACTAAATTAAAAGTCTTATCTCAAGCAGATTTCGATAAATGGTTGATCGAAGAAGCTGATTCGGCTTTATTGCCTTTGGCCGAGCGTGGAAAAAAATTATTTAACATGAAATGTACAGCTTGCCATTATGCCGATCAAGACACAGTGAAAATTGGCCCTTCATTAAAGGGAATTTTTGGACATGACGTGGATACTCACGACGGTAAAAAAGTTAAGGCTGACGAAAATTATCTTCGTGAATCTATTCTCGAGCCTCAGGCAGTGGTTGTTGCAGGTTTTGGCCCACGATCAGCGATGACGCCATTTCAAGGCCAATTATCTGAAAAAGAAGTTTTAGCATTAATCGAATATATTAAGAGTAATAAATAGAGGTATCTATGGGACATTCAGCACACGGTGGTGACAATTATATAACAGCGGAAAAAGGT
>CALMPX010000187.1 GCA_937871355.1 uncultured Bdellovibrio sp. | reverse complement strand
CAATCGCGAATATTAAGCCCCTGCCCGTAAACCGGCAAAGTTTTCTCAGACAAACAATTTAGGATAATTCGAGGAATCAGTTTTTCTGGAAACTGGCGCGGTCCATAATTATTTGAACAATTTGTCACTATTGTAGGCAATTTATAAGTGTGCTGCCAAGCTCGCACTAAGTGATCGCTGGCTGCTTTCGAAGACGAGTACGGCGAGCTGGGATCATAAGAGGTTTTTTCATTAAAAAATCCCGTTTCACCTAACTGCCCAAATACCTCATCCGTAGAAACATGTACAAATCGAAATTTATTTTGGAAATCAGCGTCGCTTTTCTGAAAAAGAGCTCTGCTTGATTCTAAAAGATTTAATGTTCCCAAGACATTTGTTTCAACAAAAATACGAGGTCCCGAAATAGAATTATCGACATGAGATTCTGCTGCAAAATGAGCAACAGCGTGAGGGGTATACTTGTCAAAAAGGCTCGATACAGTCTCGAAATCACGAATATCGACTTTTTCAAAAATAACGTCTATATTGTCGACGACCTGATCAATATTTTCTAAACGGCCTGCATAAGTTAAGGCATCTAAGATAACTATTTTCTTAAATGTCGCATTTTTTTTAGCTATTCTTAGAAAAGAACTTCCAATAAATCCAGCCGCTCCAGTAATAAATAATGTCATAATCTTCCCATCCTGTTCAAAAGCTTATTATTAATAAATATATCCGCTCATGTACAGGAAATCTTCAAATCTCAAACCCAAACGCGGCTCAAAAGCGCTAACGATACAGGCGTAGCATTCTAAACAAAATTATGCTTGCAATACTGGTAATTGCGGCTAATTTCTAACAACGAAGCTATATATATAAAATTAAGATTTTTTAAAAGAGAGTACTGTTTGAATAAATTTTCACAATCCTCAAATATTCGTTTCATAGTTTACGGGCTATTATTACTTTTGCTTGGCATCGCAGTACGTTTGTATAATATTTCGTCTTTAGAATTATCTTATTTTGATGAAGGGGCTTACATACTTGAAGCTGCCCGAATGTTTCACCGCGAACCATCCACTGATTACTATTATGCACGCCCAGGCTTCGATTTTCTTCTCGGGCTTACGCGATTTTTTGTCGATGATCCCGCTCTAGCTGGAAGACTTTTAAGCGCGCTTGGATTTGCGGCAATCGGAATTTTTATTCTACAACCTGTTAGAAGAATAATGGGTTCAAAAGTTGCACTTATGTCTCTATCGTATCTTTGTCTAATGGCACTTAATGTTTATTATTCACGTTTAATTTTTCCAGACTCGATCGTGTCTGCTATGCTATTTGGAGCCATCACGCTACATGTTTTAAGTGAAGAAAAGAAATCTTCCACGCTAGCTTGTTACGTCGGAATACTTCTTGGACTTACAATCGTCACAGGAAGTTACAGAATAGGTCCAACTTTAATAAGCTTAATGGGCGTTTTTATTTTTACCCTTATTAAGAAAAATTTTGAAATCGGTTTTATAAAACGATTTGCTATTACTCTCGCTCCATCTCTTATCATAATCTATGTCTTCAATAAAAAGTTTCAATTCTTTACACAAATCAGAACAGTTCTTACTGCAAGCGCCTTGACACGTGACAAAGATCTTTCCAAACTCCAGCCAGATTTTTTATTTTTCATTTTTGTGCTAGCAATCTCTACACCATTTTTAGTAATTACAGCAACAGCGATAATCAATCGCTTAAAATCTAAAAAAAGCGTTGATGAAAATGAATTTTCAGATCCAAGCTCTATTTACTTTACTCGATTAATGTGGACTTTACTTTTAGCCCCTATCATTTTTCATACTTTTTATTATTTAAGAGCGCCCAAAGTTCTTTCTGCTTCTCTGCCTGCTCTGGCAATCTTAATGGCCGCAGCAACTGTTAAAATAAAAAACCAAACTCTCAGAGTCACAACTTTCGTAGTTGCTATCTGCGTTTCGATTACTCAATGTTACTTCGTTCTTTCTGGGATGGGCGTCCGTAACAGCACAGCTTTCTACACCAAGCTGGCCTCACTCGAAGGCGTCGTTTCATATGGAAATGCGCTTGTAGTTAAATCAGTAACTCCATTCAATCCGGCGAAAACAAGTATTGTTTTAGGATGGGACTGCGATTGGCGACCAGAATCTTGTAATCCGGACTATTCCGTGATGTCGCCTACTGCGTACGAGCTTCTAAGTACTACCGACAAAAAAAACTGGTCCGTACATGAATCTTGGGATTTGAAATTTGTCGCTTGGGGTAGCCTGCTTTACCAATTAGAAACTTTTGACTCTAGCCCTAAAACGATTTTGAAAAATATAAAACCCGGATTTTTTATTGAAAGTCCGTTGCCTTGGTTAATTTTAAAAAAGAAGACTCCAAATGAATAAAGCTACACAAAAAATAATTCCTTTTAACAAACCCTGCGTTCTTGGTAATGAACTTTCGGCTTTATCTGAATGCATAAGTCTGAAAAAATTTTCAGGCGATGGACCTTTTACTAAGAAATGCCAAAGTCTTTTAGAAAAGCTAACCCAGTCTTCAAAGGCCTTACTTACGACTTCTTGTACGGATGCCTTAGAAATGTCAGCGATTCTTGCCAATATTCAACCTGGCGATGAGGTTATTGCACCGTCATTTACTTTTGTATCGACCGTTAATGCATTTATTTTAAGAGGGGCTCATATCAAATTTGTTGATGTTTCTCCGCTAACGATGAATATTGACGAAAATCTAATCGAAGCCGCCATCACTCCAAAAACAAAGGCCATCGTTGTGGTTCATTACGGCGGTATAGCTTGCAACATGGATATCATTAATGCGCTGGCTAAAGCCCATCGAATAACAGTCATAGAAGATGCTGCGCAAGCGTTAATGGGAGAATATAAAGGTCGCCGGTTGGGTTCTATCAGCGACATTGCATGCTTAAGCTTTCATGAAACAAAAAACTATAATGCAGGAGAAGGCGGCTCAATTCTTCTTAATGATGAATCACTTGTTGAACGCGCTGAAATCATAAGAGAAAAAGGAACAGATCGTTCAAAGTTTTATCGTGGCCTCGTGGATAAATATACTTGGGCAGATATAGGCTCATCTATTCTACCTTCAGAATTAAATGATTCATTTCTTTTTTGCCAGCTAGAAGATGCAGATATAATCAACAACAAACGAAGACAAATCTGGGCAACTTACCAAGAAGGACTTCAGGACTTATCTCGCTCTGAAACTATCGAACTAGCCACTGTTCCTGATTACGCGAAACACAATGGCCATCTGTTTTATTTAAAAGTAAAAACTGCAAAAGTAAGAGACGCATTAATCCAACATTTAAAAGCGGAAGGAATTATGGCAGTCTTTCACTACATTCCACTCCATAGCTCGCCAGCGGGGATAAAATTTTCCAAATTTGTAGGTGTAGATAATGTAACAACTGATTCCAGCGAACGCCTACTACGCCTACCTCTTTTTTACGATTTGACTCATCAGGAGCAAGCAAAAGTACTTGATAGCGTTGATTCTTTTTTTAGAAAGTGAAATCCGACTCATGATTAAACTAAGTATTGTCAGTCCCGTTTATTACGGCGAAAAAAGCTCGGAAGAGCTCGTTAAAAGAATTACTATGGCTTGCACGTCTATAACAAAAGATTTCGAAATAATATTAGTAGACGACGGCAGTCCGGATCAGTCCTGGAAAAAAATAATCGAAATTTCAGAAAAAAATCAAAATGTCCTAGGAATTAAGCTTTCTCGAAATTTTGGACAACACTATGCGATCGCCGCTGGCCTATCGAAGGCCAAAGGAGATTGGATCGTCGTCATGGACTGCGATTTACAAGACAGACCTGAAGAGATACCTCGCTTGTTTTCGAAAGCGCTAGAGGGCTTTGACGTCGTCGTAGCGAGTCGCGAGCAGCGGCAAGACAGTTTTTTAAAAGTGTTCTTTTCCGATATGTTCTACAAAGCATTGTCTTGGCTAACTGATACAGAGCAAAACAGCAAAGTAGCTAATTTTGGAATATACAAAAATACGGTCATTAAAGAAATCAACAACCTATCAGAAAGTTTTCGCTATTTTCCAGCCATGATAAAGTGGGTTGGATTTAAACGTGCAGAGCTTTCTGTACAACACGCTTCCAGAGACGAAGGCGAATCCACTTATAACTTCAGAAGACTTTTAGCATTAGCTTTAGAGGTCATAATCGCATTCTCAGAAAAACCCTTAAGAATGATGACCTATTTAGGATTAAGTATTTCTTTAATGTCTTTTTGCGTAGGAATTTACGTTTTAATACGCGCCCTTCAGGGCGCCTTTCTCATCCAAGGATGGGCGAGCATAATGGTTTCGCTGTGGCTACTTGCGGGCATAATCATGTTCTTCCTAGGTATCGTAGGCATTTACGTGGGTAGAAATTATCGTGAAGCGAAAGGGCGTCCTATTTTTATTATTTCGGAACAAGCTGGTAAATCTTGATGAATCTTATTAAGTTGGATTGGGACACATCTTTTTTCGAAAAACCCGTTTTCAAATGCGACATTACAAATTTTATAGAATTTGAAATGGCTCAATCTCAACTGCCTTCGCCAGCTCTTTGTTATTTTTTTTCAAAACAAAAAATTTCTACTTTAGATAAGTATCTATTTGATGAAAAAGTTATATTTCGATTACAGACTAATACGTACACCCGAGTTGAACAGCAAACCACTTCAGTTGAATGCAAAACTGTTAAAGAACAACCTATAGCCTTATTCTCAATAGCATCACTTGCCACGACTTCAAGTCAACACTCGCGATTCAGGAAAGATCCAGAGATTCCGAATAAAAAAGTCGACGAATTATATTTAAAGTGGGTTGAGAAAGCATACCAGCAGCCAAAAAATCACGAGATATTTCTTGCCTATGCTGATAGAGTTTTAGCCGGTCTTATTTCCTGCACCGTAAAAGATGATAAAATGACTATCGAATTAGTATCGACGCTTCCTGAATTTCAAAATAGAGGAATTGGCTCATATTTAATGACCGCTATTCTAAATTTTGCAAAAGGTAATGGTATTGAGGAAATTTATGTTACGACTCAACTGGATAATACACCGGCATGCCGACTTTATAAAAAATATGGC
>CALMPX010000186.1 GCA_937871355.1 uncultured Bdellovibrio sp. | reverse complement strand
TGGTAATAAAGATCTTAAAGAAGAGAAGGCTTTTGCAGCCAGTATTGGTACTGTAATTCAAGCTACTTCTAATATTTCTTTCTCAGTAGATGCTTGGTATACAAAAATAACAAATATAGTAGGTGTTAGCTTTGAAGATCTCACTCAAGCAGAAGCAAACGGTGTTAATCCCGCTGACTATGGTATAACTGTAACCCGTTTACCAAGTGGTGAAATTGATGTTATCAATGCGCCTAACTTGAATTTATCTAGCGAAGAAATAATTGGTGTCGACTTGAATCTTGAAGTTGGTTTGGTCGATAATTTATACGGTCACCAGTTAGTATTAGAAGACGATTTTTCTTATGTTGTTTCTGACAAAAGCCAAGGTTTCCCAGGCGTTGAAGCTCGTGATGTTTCTGGTGAATGGGGAATGCCTAAGTGGAGAAACTCGACAACTCTTGCTATGAGAAACGATATTTCGTCATATTCTTTAACTATGAGAAATATCCCAGGGCAAAAGCTTCAAGATCGTTTAATTGACTCTAAAATTTCAGACTTAACTGAGTTTGATATTGCAGCATCTTATAAATTAACACCAAAATCGAATGTTACTGCGGGCGTTAAAAATGTCTTAGATTCAAACCAACCAGCAGATTCTTTTGGCGGAACTGGTGGAGTTGCGGCAGTTAATACATCTTTATACGACTACAATGGTCGTAAGCTATTCGTAGGATACACACAAAAATTCTAATTTAGAATTTTTATTTAAAGTATCTGTAATAGTACAGATACTTTACGAACCTGATGAAAACCGATGAAAGGGTTAAAATGAAAAAAATTATATCAGCTATTATTTTTATTTCTTCTATTAATGCGTTTGCGATCACTAAAACAGCAGAGCTTGGAATTCGTTTGAATCATGCAATTGCTGAAGGAGTAAAGTCTAATGATGTTTTAGGTTTTCAAGCCGGCATTATTGTTAGTTTGCCAAGTAGTGATCTAGTTGCTTTTCGTACGGGAGCAGTTCTGGTGATGAAAGATACAGAAGTTGAAGCATTGGGAGTTAAATTAGAATCGAAAAAATTATTCTTAGATGTTCCAATTACATGGGAATTCGGTAATGACGCGATTAAAGGTTATGCCGGGGTTAATTTAAGTTTGAAAATTTCATCTTCATGCGATATTTCTGTTGGAACTTGCACGATGAGAGATGAAAAACCAGTCTTGTTTCAACCTACAGCAGGTTTAGATGTTGCAATAACGAACGAGTGGAGAGCTGGAGCTTTTTATGAGCATGATACAGAGTACTCTGCAAACTACGAACAATCTAGTTACGGTTTAAAAGCTGGGTATACTTTCTAATTTTTAATAAAATAATTAAAATTTAAAAAGCCTCATCAGTAAAATGATGAGGCTTTTTATTATTTTCGAATCTGACCTTGGCCATCGACGATCCAGCGAACACTGGTTAAAGCTTCAATGCCGACGGGGCCGCGTACGTGAAGTTTTTGTGTGCTGATTCCTAATTCTCCGCCTAGACCGAATTCAAAGCCATCGGTGAAACGGGTGGAGGCATTCCAATAAACGACGGCGGCATCAACTGATTGTTGGAAATTTTCCGCGGTTTTTTTATTTTTTGTGATGATCGATTCAGAGTGACGACTTCCATGCTGAGCAATATGGGCTAAAGCTTCCGCGTCGGATTTTACAATTTTACAGTTTACAATTTGATCAAGATATTCAGTATTCCAATTTTTATCTGTGGCTAATTGAATATCATCAGACATTATTTTATTTTTTTTAAAAATAATTTGTGTATTAGGACAGACATACCACCCAACTCCGAATGATTTCATTTGTTTGTAAACTAAAGAAACTAATTTGTCCGCGATGTTCTTATGAATCAACATTGTTTCCATTGAAGTACACACTGAGGGTCTTTGAGTTTTGGCATTCACCAAAATATCGACCGCCATTTTTAAATCAGCATCTTTGTGAACGTAGATATGGCATAGACCGCGATCGTTTTTAATAATCGGAATCGTGGTGTTAAGACTAACGTGTTCAGTCAGAGCTTCGCCACCGCGCGGAACGACCACATCAATGTATTTTTTTTGTTTCAAGAGATCGTCCACAAGTTCTCGTGATGGATCGGTAATGCCCCATACGCAATCTGTGGGGAGTTTGCGTTTTTTTTGAGCTTGCTGGATTATAGTATAAAGACATTTTGTGGTATAACGGCTTTCTTTACCGCCTCGTAAGATCATCGCATTGCCAGCTTTAAATCCAATCGAGAACGCTTCAATAGCTACATTGGGGCGAGATTCAAAAATCATGAAAATCACTCCAAGCGGCGAACGAATTTTTTTTAATATAAGTTTGTTTTTAAGAATTTTTACTTTTTCGGTTGGTCCTAAAGTGTCGGGTTCTCCTGATACGAGAATAAGACTTGCGGCCATTTGAGCTAATCGTTTTGGATTTAAAGTCAGGCGATCCCGGAAAGCCGAATTATGCTCTGTTGACAGGGCATCGACATCTTTTTTATTTTCAGATAGAATTTTTTTTTCTTGGCTTTTTAAAAGCCGAGCCATTTCGATCAGAACGAGATTTCTTTGTTTGCCTGAAGTTCTTTTTAAAACTTCAGCGGCGGCTTTAACTTTTTTTAGACTTAACATGTGTTCCTACTTTTTTATTTGAAAAAATATCCAGCTGGACAATGGAT
>CALMPX010000185.1 GCA_937871355.1 uncultured Bdellovibrio sp. | reverse complement strand
GTCCGAACTATACATTAGGTGGAGGAGGCGGTGGTATCGCTTATTCACCGGAAGAATATCAAACGATGTTAGTTCAGGCTCTACACGAGAGTCCCACCTCTGAAGTTCTGGTTGAAGAAAGTATTTTGGGATGGAAAGAATTCGAACTTGAAGTCATGCGAGATTCTTCAGGAACTTTTGTTGTTGTGTGTTCAATTGAAAATTTTGATCCTTGTGGAGTTCACACGGGCGATAGTATCACAGTGGCTCCTCAGCAAACGCTGACGGATCGTGAATACCAAGCCATGCGTGATGAAGCTTGTCAGATTATTAATCGCGTAGGTCTGCAGGTCGGCGGAGCCAACATTCAGTTCGCGACTCATCCCGTGACCGGTGAGCGAGTCGTGATCGAAATGAATCCGCGCGTTTCTCGGTCATCAGCTTTGGCGAGTAAGGCAACCGGTTTTCCCATTGCTAAGATCGCGGCTCTTTTAGCTATTGGTTATCAATTAGATGAATTAAAAAATGACATCACAAAAGTGACGCCAACTTGTTACGAGCCCTCTTTAGATTATGTTGTGACAAAAATTCCTCGTTTTGCATTTGAGAAATTTGCGGGATCTAAAGATATCTTAACCACGCAAATGAAAAGTGTGGGCGAAGTCATGGCCATCGGAAGAACTTTTCAAGAATCACTCATGAAGGCGATTGCCTCTTTAGAAAAAAATGCAGAAGCCATTCAAAATGTAGAATTTGACATGGAAAAAATTTCTTATCCGAACAGTCAGCGTATTTGGCATATTTTCCAAGCTTTCCGTCATGGACTGAGTTTCGACATGATTCAGAAGCTGACTCAAATTACACCGTGGTTCTTAGAGCAAATTGAAACGATCGTGTTATTTGAAGATACTTTCAAAAAGTCTGAATTAACGACAGATCTTTTGCTCAAAGCTAAGCGTTTTGGGTTTACCGATGCACGTTTAGCGCAATTAAAGTCGTTTTCTGTTCAAAATATTAAATCCTTAAGAAATAAATTTGATATTCGTCCAGCGTATTTCCAAGTTGATACTTGTGCGGCCGAATTTGCTTCAAGCACCCCTTATTTTTATTCAACTTACTGGAGTAAACCGACGCCGGAGATTCTTTCTCATATCGCTCAAAAAATTGTGGCGGTCATCGGAAGTGGTCCTAATCGTATCGGACAAGGTATTGAATTCGATTATTCTTGCGTTCGCGGTGTGAAAGCTCTGCAAAAATTAGGATACTCGGTGGCCATGTTAAATTCAAATCCAGAGACCGTTTCAACGGATTATGATACCTCAGATAGTTTGTTTTTTGAACCCTTGACGGAAGAATCGATTAACGAAATTTTTAGCGTGATTAAACCCATTGGATTTATTGCTCAGTTGGGTGGACAGACTCCGATCAATTTGGCTAAATCTTTAGTTGATAATG
>CALMPX010000184.1 GCA_937871355.1 uncultured Bdellovibrio sp. | reverse complement strand
CGGCACCTGGCGTTGCTTCACCACTTTTCAAAATACCGACAGTGGGAAGATAACAACTGCTCGAACTTTTTGGAGAAACACAAAGTTCAACTCGCTGGCCCGTGCTTCCATCATAAATACGAGTTTTAAAATTAGGAACACTATAACCTGATTTTAACTTTGCCACGAACATCAGTCCGATATTCCAACTATCAACAGGGTAATGTCGACGGATGCGTTTAATTTGATTAGCTCGGTCCGTTTTGACGGCACATGACGCTGCCGTATCATTACTCGACGGAGTCAAAGTTGCCACTAACGGCAGCTTGCAATTTGTATCATCAGCTAAAAGCGGAGCGCAGTTAGGTTCAACCTGTGCTAATAAAGCAGATGTGTTAGCAGAATCTTTGACCCAAAATTTGTTTGAAGTTCTGGTGTTGTTCCAATGTGACGGCGGTGCAATTGGAAATTGTTCACAAGACCAGCTCGCTCCACCGACCGGCGTGCCGAGTTCTAAATCTATTTCGCGCACACCGGTTAAGCGATTTTTGGGCCAAGTTGTAACTGTTGTTTGCGATTCAAATTTTAACTGGTAACCGCGACCGAAAGCTTTTGTTGTGTCGATTTCGGTGGTGTTCGGTTTGTACGGGCGCTTGATATTATTAACGGTATCGCCGGCCGCGTCGTCAGCGAGAACTCCTGAGGTCGCACCCGTTCCACCAAAAGTGGCTGTTAATAATTGTGTTCCGGTATTGAATGAATCACGAACTTTTTGTGAATACAGTTCGGCGACACCGAACGGTTCTGTGGTAATAACGGCGGCCACATTCGAAGTTTCATCAACGGTCGCGTTCAAATTCAGCGAAGCCTCGATCGGAATGCTGTCTTGAGTATCACTGAGATTATACACACGTGGACCTTCGGCCAGAATGCTTCCGTTGATATTATAGAGAATATTTTTGGTTATCGAATAACCAAGATAGCCTGTGCTTAAATTTTGTGGAAAAACCACAGCATCACGACCAGGAGTTGCGGTCATCGGTGCTGGCGGTGAAATCAAGTCGGGAATCACGGTGTAATCAGATTTTTTACGAATGGCGAATTGAAGAAAAGCATTACTATTTTGAATGGAATAACTGGTACTGAGAATCCGGTTGACCTGAGCCGGCGGGATAACATTTGAGGGGTAATCAGGAGAAAAATTGTCTCCAACATATTTTAAAAAAGCAGTGCGAAGTTTAACGCCGGCTTTAACGTCGCCTGTTCCAAGATTATCAGCAAAACCTTCACTGGATCCAATTTTTAAACCATGAAGACCCACAGGATCGGCAGTGCTTGTTCCACCGATAACACAGGAATTATAGGAAATGGTATCAGCGGCGTAATCATAAGCAAAAGGTGCATTTTTAAGAAGGGGATCTTCAGTATCAGAGCTGATTGATTGTTTACCCAGGATGCCAGCGCCGTCAGACTTACATCCAGTTGTGAAGAGGGCCATAGTAAACAAAGAAACCAATAAAATTAGTTTTCCAATTCGACAACTCATATATTCAAACTGGCTATTCTTCACTCTACGACCCATCTTTATAAGCTAACACAATCCGTTACTATCTTCTATAGACTTCGGTTAGGTTGTTTTATTATGATATATCTTCCTTATGAAAAATTTTACAAAAATGAATCTTTTCGATTTAAAAATTCTTAAAAATAAGACAATCGTCTGCCTTTCCTTAAAAGGAGTGGCCATGATGATTTTCAGTCTCATTTTGATCCAATCATCAGCGGTTCAAGCTTATGTGCCTGAGATTTCTTTTGTCCTGAAAAAAGCGGCGGGAACAACTGGGCGCAAAATCATTCGTCTTGAACAAGAAGTCACGTTCAAAGTCGGCGAAGAAGAAGCCAAAGTGGATGAAACGTGGCTGATTGAAGGGGACAAAAATCTAAAAATGACAGCTGTTGGAAAAAATTTATATAAAGACAGCATAAAGTTAAATTATTTGTATAACGGAAAAAATAAAACTTTTTTAACTGGAAAAAATAAAACAGTTCAGTCCATTAATATAGATTTTTTTCAACGCTATCTTTTCATTCGCTCTCAAGCCTCTTTTATGAGTTATTTGAAAGAATTAAATATTCCAGCTCTTGATCAATCCACCATTAAATTATCACGAGCTGACGGCGTCATTACATTTTTGATCGGTCAACCTTCAGAACAAAATTTAAACCCTCAAGTTTGGATTGGCCAAGATGATTTTGTTATTCGAAAAATAAGAACTCCGTCCGCAGCCGAAATTAATTTAAGCCAAATTACAAATTTTCCCAGTGATGTCTTATTAGCCAAATCTCAAACCATAACGTGGCCGAATACCCAGCCGGTGACAGTGCAAATCAAAATTAAAAAAGTTGATGTGAATGCCGGCGGAACCATTTCATCTTTTTATCCTCAAAATATTGAAACGCCATCAGAAATAACTTTTGCCAATAAGACGCCATTAACGGCGGTCATGGAAGAATTTTATTCGAGGTTTCGATGATACGAGTGGCAGTCAATGCCCCGTTATTGGAACCCCTGAGTTATTTAGAAAATTCCGATTTTAAAAGCCAGCGCGGCGATATTGTTAATGTGCCTTTAGGACGACGAACGGCTATGGGTATTGTTCTGGGCGAAGACACCACCGCAAGTCAGTCCGAAATTAAATACAAAGCGATTTCATCAAAAGAAGAGCAATGGCCTGCTTTTGATGACATCTTTTTAAAATGGCTTGAATGGGTTGCCGATTATTATATTTATCCTTTGGGTCAAGTGGCGCAGCAGGCATTACCGCCTTTAAAAAGAACGATTAAAGCGCGCGCCTCAAAACGCCCCCCGGTTGTTCCTATTTTACAAAGAAAAGAAAAGCCAACGTTAACCGAAGAGCAAGCGGCATGTTTAAAGCAGATTGATTTGACCACAGGTTTTTCAGCGCACCTTGTTCACGGAGTGACCGGATCAGGAAAAACTGAAATTTATTTACGTTTGTTTGAGCAGTGCTTACAACAAGGAAAAAAAGGTATTTTTTTGCTTCCAGAAATTTCATTAACACCACAGTTAGTGAATCGCTTTGTGGAACGTTTCGGTGATGAAGTCGCAGTATTTCATTCTCAATTGACCGATCGCGAACGCACAGATCAATGGTGGCAAATCGTTGAAGGCGAAAAAAAAATTCTCATTGGCGCTCGTTCCGCTTTATTCTGTCCGATTAAAAACTTAGGCTTGGTCGTGGTCGATGAAGAGCACGAAGCCAGTTTTAAACAAGACGAAAAATTAAAATATAATGGCCGAGATTGCGCGGTCATGTTAGCTCGATTTAGTCAATGTACTGTAGTTTTAGGTTCGGCCACTCCGAGTTTAGAGTCTTGGAAAAATGCTGTTGATGGAAAGTATCATTTACACACTTTAAAATCACGGGTCGCTGATCGACCTATGCCAAAAATTGAGACGATCGACATGCGATTAGAAAAAGAAAATACTGAACGCAAGCCGAATCTTCCCTTTTGGTTATCGCAATCACTTTATGAAAAAATAGAAATCGCTTTGGAAAAAAAAGAACAAGTCGCTTTATTGTTAAACCGTCGTGGACTAGCGAATCTGGTTTTTTGCCGCACGTGCGGTTATTCGGCGGAATGTCCGAATTGTGATGTCTCGCTCATTTTACATGCTCGTCATCATTTGGTTTGTCATTATTGCGATTACCATGAAATGTATAAAGTAAAATGCCCTGATTGTAATGAGGGTGAATTATCGCCGATGGGGCTGGGGACAGAAAAAGTCGAAGAAGATTTAAAACTTCTTTTTCCTGAGGCTCGCTTAGCTCGCGCCGACCGTGATGAAATTCAAAGTCGCGCTGAAATGGAAGAGTTGATCGCTAACATGGAAAACTTAGAAATCGATATTCTGGTCGGTACACAAATGATCGCCAAGGGTCTTGATTTTCCGAAACTTAATTTAGTTGGACTGGTTTTGGCCGATGTCGGATTTAATTTGCCAGATTTTCGCGCCACTGAAAAAAGTTTTCAATTGATTATGCAAATGAGCGGTCGTTCCGGTCGCCATGTCGACCAAAACACCGACCAAGTTGGAAGCGTTGTGGTTCAAACCTATAACACGACACACGACTCATTAATTTTTGCTATAAACCATGATTACTTAGGTTTTGCTGAACATGAGCTTCGTTGCCGTGAACCACTTCATTATCCGCCTTATCAAAAGATGATTGTCTTTCGTATCCAGTCGATGACTTCTGATTTAGCCCAGTCAACAGCACAAATGGTCAAGTCTCGTTTGACCTCAATTATTCAAAAATATGAATCACACTTTTCAGGAATCGAAGTGCTAGGTCCAGCTTTTGCCCCGCTGTCGAAGCTTAAAAATCAATACCGATTGCATATTATTATCAAAGGGCCGCAGCCGAGGGCCCTAAATGCCCTAGCTCGGCAAATGCTCGCGGATGAAAAGTGGATTCCACGTCAAGTTCGAGTCATAGTTGATGTTGACCCAGCTAGTTTGTTGTAAAATAATTAAGTGTGGTAGAAGCAGATAAAAAACAAAAATTATCAAACAGTCGACTTCTTGAGCGGGAGCATGCCCGCGACCAGCAGAAAAAAAAGCTGTGGAATCTTCGCGTTGTTCTCATTAAAAAAGCAAATATTTACGTTAAAAATAATTTGTACAGCGAAGCTGTTGCTAATTACGAAAGATATTTAAGAATTTTGGAATTAATCTGCGAATGTGGTCCTAATGAATTAACGCCAGAATTGTTGAAAGAAAATGGTCGAACCACCGAGCTCACTATTTTAGTTGGAGTTTACTGGGACTTGGTGCGTATTTATGACACCAATGACACCTATCACGATAGACAAAAAAAGGCCGCTGAAAAATTGGCGCGTTTTGCTCCTTATACGCCTTTGTTTGTCGATGTTATAAAAAAAGCGAAGATCTTTCAAAAAACAAGTCGTCATCCAGGTTTAATCAAGAGCATGATTTCTAAAGCGACCAGTGTAAAATCTCGCTGTTTCATCGCGACGGCGGCTTTCGAATCTTCAGATGCTCCTGAGGTCCTCTGGCTTCGTCAGTTTCGCGATATGAATCTTCGTGAAACTCAGTACGGACGACAATTTATTTTTTATTATTACAAATATTCTCCGCATGTCGCTTGCTTTATTGACGAGCACGAATACCTGAAAGCACCGATCCGCTTCGTTTTGCGGATTGTGATCAAATGCGTTACTATTATTTATAAATAGTTTTCCTTGCAAGTCGGGCGATCTTTTTTAATCGTAATAGATGAGGTACTTAATATATGCACATCTATGATTACATCGTTATTGGTAGCGGCTTAGCCGGGTTATCAGTTGCTTCGAAAATTTCCGCTGAAACTCAAAATATTTTACTTATTGAATCTGAATCGGTTCAGGGTGGTTCGAACAAACCAGCTCATATTAAATATCAGAATAATGATTTCACGACTGAAAATGGTCTCCGTTTTTATCCAGGGAGTCCCATGGCTCAAAAAGCTCTTAAAAATTTAGAAGATGATTTAGGGCTCAAATTAATTAAATCAATTTCTGAAAATCATCCAGAAACCTATGAGGCCAGCGGATTTAAGTCTTTTGTGGGCTTTGGTGATAATCCTCCTGAATTTTATAACGAAATTTCTTATTTTTTAAATGCAAAAGAAATTGAGCTCACTTTACCTGTTTATAAAATCGTTGAATTATTGAAAGAGAAATACCAAGGACAAACCATAACGAAAAGCTTTATGACGGGTTTTAATTTCACGGATGATGTGTTGACTCACGTCACGGTCAATGGAGCTAAAGATTACTATGCAAAAAACTTTATTTTTGCCGGAACCGTTCGTGATTTATCAACGCTTTTACCAGACGACGTTTTAGGTGCTCGTGCGAAAACGAAACTTAAAAAAGATACCACATGGGTGGGTCTATGTTTAGATTTGTTACACGAAGTCGCCGCCCCGGAAGCTTTGATGGAAAAAAATAATTTGTTTGTCCTTGAAGGCACAACGAATGATTCCATTGGTCCATGTGTGGGACGCTTTTTGCCTCCACAGGCAGAGACCAAGCTTCAAATCAGTCAATGGATGAGCTTTATCGATTTAGAAACTTCAGAGGAAACAGAAAATATCGGCGAAGTTTTGAAAAAGATGAAACGTCAAATCAAGCGCGCGTTTCCAGAAATGAACGAGACCATCAAAGCGGAACGTTTATTTATGACTCCGGCTCTGTCAGCTGGCGAATTAAAATTAAATTCAAATGGAACCGTAGCGAAAGTCGATAATCTTTGGATTGCATCGGGGCAAGTAAACCAGTTCCCGAACTTATTAGGTTCGATTTTACAATCTCAGTTTGTATTGTCGTCTTTGGGGTTTGGATCGGCACTCAGTGAAGTTGAACCGACTCGTGATGAATCTGCTCAAGTATCACTTTAAATTAAAATTCTAATTTACGATTAAAATGACATGTGTATCCGCCGGGATTTTTTTGTAAGTAATCCTGGTGATACTCTTCCGCTGAGTAAAATTCGCCGGCTTTGGAAATAGCCGTGACGACGGGTTTTTTCCATTTTTTTGATTTATCAACACGAGCTTTAATTTCTTCTGCATCTTTTTTTTGAGCGTCAGTTAAATAAAAAATCTCTGAACGATATTGCGATCCCTTGTCATTGCCTTGCTGATTGATTGTCGTTGGATCATGAATTGAGAAGAAAAATAAGAGTAATTTTTTATATGAAATAACCTCAGGATCAAAAGTGATTTTGATCGATTCGGCGTGACCGGTATTTCCGTTATGGACAAATTCATATTTGGCTTTATCAGCAGGTCCGCCAGTGTAACCAACGACGGTTTTAATCACACCCTTTTCGACCCGAAATAATTCTTCGACGCCCCAGAAACATCCACCGGCTAAAATAGCTGTTTCGTATTGTGGTTTGATTGGTGTTTGTTTGGCTTTTGTCTTTGCATCGGCTTCATTTGAACTCATAAGACTAACTCCCAAGAAGAAAAAAAATAATGTTGCTAAGAATGATTTGTATACCATACCATTTAGGCTGCACCACGATACAAATACTGGCAATGAATACTCCACTTGAGATAGGATAAAAATGAGAATTTCCCTTATTTTTTTATTTGCGTTATCGATTGTTTTCCTCAACACCGCTTTTGCAGCTCCGGCCTCCCCATTAAAGAAATCTGTTCAGCCGGTTGCAAAACCATTGGTCGCTCCTGAGCCTGTGCCCGCAGTGACTTTCGGGTTTGATTTGAACACTCGCTATACCACTCAAGCCGAAAAGCAAGCCGATGGCACACGCAGCGAATACATCACCTATGAATTCGTTCCTGCGATTAAAACACAAGATTACCGTTTTCGCGCTGTGGCTGATTTTTATTATCAGGTCAAAGATCAAACCGGAAATGAATGGGATAACACTTCTTTCGAAGCGACCATTAATAAGCCGTGGAATATCGGAGAATATTTTGATTTAAAACCTGAAATATTAGTGGCTCTTCCGGTTTTTAGACGGACCACTGATTTTAATAATTACATAGGCGGCCGACTGACTTTGATTTTGAAAACAGTGAATATCGGCATTCCAGATCTTAAATTTAAATATGGGCTTCAATTCGGCAAACTCAGTTATAAAAATGAAATGACGGGGACAGATTATAATATTGATACGCGTTTACGTCAGCGTCTACATTTAGGATATCAATTCACCAAAGAATTATCAGCCATGATTTACTTTCACTACGATTCAAATTTTCTCTACGATAATTCAGTCAAAAATGCTTTTTATCACGAGACAGCTTTATCCTACGCCTTTAACGATAACGTCAGCCTCGATCTAGGCATCGCCAACGGCGGCGGCGTCTTCGCCGGCGAAAACCAAGAAATCGACAACCTTAAGTTTTACAACGAAAAGTCGTCGGAAGTATTTCTGACACTGAATTTGAGTATTTAATTACTTGTTACTGCTGGCTTTTGATTTGTTTTGCTTTTCGAAGCTTGCATTTTCTTTGCTCAACTGAGAACATTGATCATTTGAAATTCCACCGGCTTTTGAAATTTTTCCATTGCAACAAAGACCTAAAGCATTTTGACTTGCGCCCGTAATTGTATTAATGGCTCCCATAGCTTCGCCGGCGACGTCGTCGTACATATTGCCGCCATCATCAATACCTAAATCATAAGGCAATTTTCCGGCTTTTAATTCATCTAATTGTTTGTTGCGCTCTTCAATAATCGCATTCGAAGTTTTTAAGGAACTTTCAGTATTTTCTTGAAGATTTTTTAGTTTTTCTGCAAAATTGGCCATCTGCTCTTCTAAGCTTTTTTGTTCTTGAGATTTTTGAGCTTCACTTTCTTTATTAATCGCCTCATTTTCAGTTTTCTTTAATTCTAAGGCTTTATTCGCATCGGCAATCTGTTGTTGTTTTTCTGTAATATCCATATTGTAGGTACGAATTTTATCTGCGTACTCATATTTTAAAGTTGATGCAGCTTGATTTGATTGCTCGAAGCAAGCTTCTTGAACTTGTTTTAATTTTTTCTTTAACTCAGCCGTTCCTTTTGTCCCGCTACCTGAAAAAGAAAAATTAGAGCATGTGTCTTCTTTAGAAAATTTAACTCCTTTACTTGCTTTAACAAAACAAACTTTTGCAGTATCAAGCGCACTTTTGCACTGTTGATTAATTTTATCTTCAGTGTACGCTACCATAGTTTTTTGATTTTCAAATTTCAATTTTTCCATAGCTTGTTTAATTTTAACGATTTCAGTCGTTTGTTTACGAATGTCTGTTCCTGCTTTTTGTAAATCCTCATTCATTTTCGTTAATTTTTCACGCTTCTCAACGTCTAGCTTTTGAATTGCCTTAGTGGTTTCTGCTTGAAGCTTTTGTTGCTCAACTTTAGTTTCATTCACTTCTTTTTTTAATTTTTCATTTGCCTCATTAATTTTTTTAGTTTCATCTTCAATGTCTTTTTTTAATTCTTTCAACTTCGCAGCGCGATCTTTTTTGACTTCTTTGTCAGTTGATTTAATTTGTTTGTAGCAAGATCGATCTGGCTGAAAACCAGGCGTCGTTTGTTGTTGCGTGGCATTTTTAGCGCCAACCAATTCTAAAACTTGTGAGCTTAAAGCATTCGCTGATTCATTGCCAAAATCTAAAGATGAATTACTGTTTCCAGCGGCTGATGCAGCGGCCGTGTTTGATACACACTCGCTAATTTTTTTCTGACAGTCCGCGGCTTTAGGAGCATCCGTGCAAGGATTTTTTTTCATGGCCTCAGTGTATTCTTTGTAGGCGGCCATACAGTCTTGTTTCATTTCTTTTTTTGATGGAAACTCATCTTTACAAGATGATACACATTCAGGATCTTTTTGTTCTCCAGTACCAATTGTGCTTAGTACTTTAATCATTGGACAGTCTTTTATACAGCTTTTTTGATCTGCTAAAACTCGCTCTATATTAATTCCAATAACCAAAACCAAACCAAATAAAATCGAAGTAAACTGCTTCATCAAAATCCCCCTGCATTCAAAATCGGTGTCTTAAAATATGTTAACAAAAAACGAGACACATGATGCACTTTTTGTTTCAAAAAAGTGCGGTCTCGCTTTTATAACGTTATAGGTCTATTTTAGGTCTCATTGCGAGACAGTGAAAGGAATTTTCAAGGTTTACGGGCTTTCGTCGGGATTTGTAAACAGACACCATGGTCCAAAGTGAATTCTAATCCTAATATTAACGAAATTTTAGGATTAATAAGTAAAAATCGAAGACAATAAAATTTAGTTTTTAAGAACGTAAATGTCGGCGTAATTACGGCCTAATTCTTCGCTGTCCATGCCGTAGCCAACTACGTAGCGATCATCGATGGTTTTACCGATGTAGTCCGCGCGGATTGGTAATTCGCGACGAGAAGGCTTATCTAGTAAGGTCACGATTTTTAATGAACGGGGACGAGAGGTAATCAAACGATCTTTAAGGAAATTCAAAGTGCGAGCGGTATCGATGACTTCTTCGATGATGATGACGTCTTTGCCGGTGATATTGACGGAGATATCTTTAATCAAACGGATGGCGCCGCCTTTTTCTGTGGCTTGTAACGACACGAAATCGACTTGTTGGTGCAGATCGATTTTACGCATAAGATCTGCGGCAAAATGGATCGAGCCGCGTAATGGACAAATAAAAACGATATCTTTACCTTCGTAGTCATTTTCGATTTGATCAGCTAATTTAGAAACTAATTTTTCGATCTCTTCTTTTTTAAGAAAAACGGTCATTTCATCTTTGATTTGTTTCATACGAACTTCCTAGGGCTATAAGTCTAAAAGTTTAAGTTTGTAATTCCTGCGGCCTGAGCCATTTTCAAATAACGAATGGCTTCTTCGTTTTTGGGATCAAGTCGTACAACATTCTCCCATTGATCGACGGCTTCGGCAATCATATGAGAGTTATACAAAATTAAACCGAGCTTCAGTCGAGGCGTAACTAATTTGTTATTTGATTGAAGGAGCGAACGAAGTGCGTTGATAGCTTGCGTGGACTGACCAGCTTCGACGTAGCATTCCGCCATCTGAAGCGTGATATCGACCTTTTTTTGGCTCAGACTGTAGGCCTGTTGAAACTGTTCTAAGGCTTGGGCGAAGCGTTTATATTGAAGATACATATGCGCCAGCTCAAGATGTTTAGCGGCAAATTTTTCTTCGACCGCATGAGAGACTTGTGAGCCCTGAGTTGATTTTTTGCGATCAATTAAAGTTTGCGCATCTTCAAAAACTTTTTTCGCTTCGTCGTATTTTCCTAAATCGTTGAGGATAATGGATAAGCCCACAGCGGCATCAGTATAAGTTGGATCAATCGATAAAGCTTTTTTAAAAGTTTTAATGGCCTTATTAAATTGTCCACGATTATAAAGAATGGTGGCCATCATTTGGAAAACTTCAGGATTATTTGAATTTTGCAAAGTAGGCTGTTGAAGTAAGGCTTCCGCTTCTTTGTATTTTCCTTCGATGAAAGCTTCACGGGCTTCGTCTAAAAGTTGTCCAGAGAAAGATCTCATTACAGTAGTCCTTCGCTTTGAACTTTTTTGGTTTCAACAGAGTTGGGATATTGAGAAACTAAAGTTTTTAAATGTGATTTCTTTTTAGCGCTGTCATCCAAAGCGGTGGCGGCTTTGATGGCTCCGTAGTGCGCGCGAGGATCGAAACCCATGCCGGTGTATTTGCTAATACACAATTCGTAGCGACGAAGGGCCGCTCCGAATTTTTCTTGTTTTAAATAGAAATCAGCGATGTAAAGTTCTTTTTCAGCGAGACGGTTGTAAACATCTTGGCGTTTTTCTTTTGAATCTTTTGTGTATTCAGAGCTAGGAAATGATTTGATGACTTCATCAAAATGATAAATCACATCGTTACCTAAAGTCAGATCGCGGTCGATCGTTTCTGGTAATTGCATATAGTAGCTCATTCCAGTTCTGTAAATAATGTAATCTATTTTGGGATGCTTGGGATGAAGATCACGGAAATTTTGATAAGCAATTTGAGCGTCAGCGTAATTTTCACGGGTGTATTGTGCATCAGCGATCGCCAGTTCGGCTTCAACGGCTAACGTGCTGTAGGGAAATTTATTTTTAACATCATTGTATTTAGCGATGGCGATTTCAAAGCGTTCGCTGGATTCGTATTCTTTGGCCTGAGCAAACAAACCTTCCGGCGTATTGAGATTTTTTTCGGTTGAAGCGCATCCAAATAAGGCAGTGATAGAAAAAAAAGCGACTAATAAATAAACCATACCCCATAAGACCTTATTGGCCAGATCATGTCAAAAAATTTAAGCAAAAAGTTGAAGATCTTGTCGCCCTAGTTGATGGAATTAAGCGGCTCTAAATCGGTCTTTTTGATCCAGCCGGAGAAGGCTCCAGGGACCTTAATTTGCGCATAAACCACGCCGTTAACTTCTTTTGTTTGGAGAATTTGCACCTCGTGTCCCAGGCTGATCTCGGTAATGATGGCTTGGTTGGCACCGGCCGCGGTTTGAACGGACGTGCTGGCTGATTTTATAATGCCCATAGGTAAATGGGCTTCGCTATTTTTGGCCCAGAGAAGAGAAAAAGTGAGAATAAATAACACTAAATAGCCATAAAATGACCAACCTAAAATAGCTGGATTCTTGTTTTCTAAAAGATTTTTTTTCTGAGTCACGAGGAAGTTTAAAAACAATCTTAAAGAGAGAAATACAAAAATAATTGAAGCGAGTGCGAGCGCTTCAAAAGGAATGTATTTAAGACCCATATTGTTAAGCTGTTCAGACCACGAGATATCACGCGCTATTTCTGTGACTTTAAAATGATTGAGGGAGTTTTTTGCAAATTGCTCTGCCGCTGCGTTACGAGGATTTAAAGCCAATGCTTTTTTATTAAAGACATAGGCCAATTCCGTTTTATTCATTTGCGCATAGAGCACAGCCATATTTTGACTCACGGTTGAGGCTTGCTCGTTGGTTAGGGACGCATTCTGACTTTTGTCGAGGATCTTCAAATAAATATTCAAGGCCTCATCAAATTTTTTACTTTGGTGTAGTGAAATAGCCTCATTGAATAATTCATTATTAGCACTCATAGCCAAAGTATAGTGTTATCTTTGATTCGTTGTCATGTGACTTGTCATTCAATAGTGCACATTGTAAACTTAAGTCTTAAAACACCGAGGTAAAAAATGTTAGAAGCGTTAAATAATTTATTCACAAAAGTAAATAACTCCGAAGAATTATTATTAGGAAATAAAATTCAAACGGATCCTGTAGTCGCTGGGTTATTGAATGACCTCGTTGACGAAGTTTCTTCCATCAATTCAGAAATTATTGGACTTCGTCCACCAAATCCGGCTTTAGCGGCCTCATCAAAAGCCACAATGGATCATTTAGGAAAACTGCGCGGGAGACCGTTGTATCATAACTACGTGGGCACAGGTTCGGGCACAGGTCCTTTTGTTGAATTGATTGATGGAAGCGTCAAATTAGATTTAATCAATGGGATTGGTATTCACATTATGGGGCATGCCAACCGTCGCGTGATGAAAGCGGCCGTTCGAGGAGCTTTGTCTGACATCGTCATGCAAGGGAACTTACAACCAAATAACGATTACTGGAAACTTTCTGAGAAATTGGTTAAGTTAGCCAGTCGCAAAAGTAATTTAAGACATGTTTGGTTTGCCACCTGTGGAACCATGGCCAATGAAAACGCTTTAAAATTGGCTCGTCAAAAAAATTCGCCAGCTAAAATGGTTTTCGCCATGAAAAATGCTTTCGCCGGACGATCCACCATGATGGCGGAAATCACCGATAACCCGGCTTACAAGCAAGGCCTCCCTGAATATAATGAAGTGTTACGCATTCCTAATCATGATAAAAGAGATGCACAAAGCACTGAAAAAGCCTTACGCGCCATGAAAGAGTATTATTCAAAGCATGAAAAAAATGTGGCGACATTTGTTTTTGAACCGATGTTAGGCGAAGGTGGTTTCCAGCCGGTTCCACGAGAATTCTACGTTCCTATGTTAGAATTTTGTAAACAAAATAATATCGCGATCTGGGCCGACGAAGTTCAAACTTTTGCTCGTACAGGTGAATTCTTTGCTTACGAAACCATGGATCTAGGACAGTATGTCGATTTAGTGACGATTGCTAAAACCGTTCAGTTGGGAGCAACACTTTACACGGAAAATTACAATCCTAAACCAGGTTTAATTGCGGGAACCTTCTCGGGTGGAAGCTCTTCATTAACGACGGGACTAGAAATTCTCAACATCTTAGAAGAAGGTTACATCGGGCCCAATGGTCGTATTCAGCAGATTCATAAGAAATTCATCGATGGCATCAATCATTTGAACAATACAACATGCAAAGGTCAGTTGTCCGATGCTGGCGGTATGGGATTAATGATTGCATTTACTCCGTTCGAAGGAAAAAAAGATCAAACCGAATTATTCATTAAAAAATTATTTAATAATGGTTTGATTGCCTTTAGCTGTGGAAAAGATCCGGTGCGAATTCGTTTCTTAGTTCCGGCGATTATCAACAATCAAGAAATTGATTTAGCTTTAAGTATTGTCGAAAAAACTGTTCAAGAAGGCGTTTAAGTTATCAATCGACTAGGCTATAGGATGTTAAAATGAAAACATTTGATTTTATAGAACTAGCACGTCGAATGGTTTCGTTTGATACGTCACCATTAGCTTCAACTGTTGAATTGGTTCAATTTTTATCAGGTGTGGCGACCGAAATGGGATTACATGCTGAGATTCAAAACGAATCGCAACAAGGAGTCCCTCAGGCCAATATCATTATTCGCACACAGCCTCAAAAACCAGGCGAACAAAATCTTTTATTACAATCACATTTAGATACAGTCGATCCAGGATCTTACGCCCTATGGACAAAGAATCAAAGTAATCCCTTCGATGCCGCGATTGATGAAGGCCATATTTATGGCCTTGGTGTGGCCGAAGTTAAACTCGATTTTCTTTGTAAATTATTTGCATTATATCAAGTCAGTCAAAAAAATAGAAAATTTCAAACTTTAAATCCTGTTCTCATCGGAACTTTTGGGGAAGAGACGGGCATGCTTGGTGCACTAAAAATTATTCGCAAGAATAAAATAAATGCCCGCTATGCGATTATTTCTGAGCCATCTAATCTTCAAATTATTAATGCAGCTAAAGGTTTTGCGACAGTTGAAATTCGAATCCCATTTTCTCAAGAAGAGCTCGATTTGCGCGAAGCCCACTCAAGATCGAGCGCGGCGTCGTCGCAGTCGAAAGTGTTTTCAGGAAAAGCGACGCACTCATCAACACCACATTTAGGAGAAAATGCGGCGGTTAAGATGTTTGAATATTTATCAAGTTTGTCAGATGAGACGCTGATTTTAGATATGGAGGCCGGGTCGCGATTTAATATGGTCCCCCATCAAGCTTCGGTTGAAATCACAACGGAGCCAAAATTAAAAAATGGTATTCTACAAAAACTAAATAAAATTTATCAACTCGTTCAAAATGTTGAAAATGATATGAAACAACATTTAGATGATGATTTTACTCCGAATCACTCAACCCTTTCGATCGGCGTCGTTCGTTTATATGAAGATTATATTTTGGTCGGCGGATCTTGCCGTATTGTTCCCTCGGTGGGACAAGATGTTTATGAAAAATGGATCAAAATGTTTTATGATTCGTGTGAAAAAATTGGAGCCGAATTTCATCTACAAGATTATAAGCGTCCGTTTCGCTTAAGTAGTAAATCCATTTTGGTTAAATCAGCTCAAAATGAAATGGAAAAATTAGGGGTTGCGTCTGAATGTCGTACCATGGCTTCAACAAACGAAGCCAGCTTGTTTGCTCGAACGGGCATCGAGTGTATATGTATCGGCATCGGAGAGCGCGAAGAAAATATTCATACGCCAACAGAAAAAGTCAGTCTGCACCAAATAGAAATTGCCATTAATTTCTATGAAAAAATGATCGAAAGACTCAGCGATTGAGTTGAAAGGTAGTTATGAGTTTTATTATTAGAGCGGCTCGGGCCGAAGACGCTTCACAGCTAACAGATTTAGCGAAGCAGTTTAATTTATTAAATTTACCAGGCAATAAAAAAATTATTGCGGAAAAAATTGCTCGCAGTGAAGCTTCATTTTCTTCTCAACTGGACAAAGCCCAAGCTGAATATTTATTTGTCTTAGAAGATCTTGAAGAAAAACTAGTCGTGGGAAGTTCTTTAGTTATTGCTAAACATGGATCGGACGCCGTTCCACATTGTTATTTTAAAATTTTAAAGCGCGATCATTTTTCCAGTGATTTGGGATTAGGTTTTATTCATCAAGTTCTCCGTTTTCAACTCGACACGGACGGTCCAACAGAAATCGGCGGTCTGTTAGTAGACCGGGCCTATCGTCGTCGGCCAGAAAAATTAGGAAAACAAATTTCACTCGGGCGTTTCGTTTATATGGGAATGTATCCCGAAAGATTTGAATCACGAGTTCTGTGTGAACTGACACCTCCATTAACAGAAGAAGGTCGCAGTGAATTTTGGGAGGCCTTGGGACGACGTTTTACCGGTCTTCCCTATCAGGAAGCCGATGCTTTATCGCAAACTAATAAAGAATTCATTGAATCATTATTTCCAGAAGAAGATATTTATTTGAGTTTGCTGGATGCCAAAGCGCGCTTAGTTTTAGGTCGCGTCGGAGAAGTCACAAAGCCGGCTCAACATCTTTTGGAAAGCATTGGTTTTACCTATCTTGATGAAGTCGATCCCTTCGACGGGGGCCCACATTACGGAGCAAAAACACAAAATATTGCGCCGATTAAACAGGGCCAAATGCTACGATTGGCTGAATCAAAAGATGTGACTTTTAAAGCTTTGGGACTGATTGGTTGTGGCGACGAAGAGTTTCGTGCGGGCGTGTCAGGCTACGAAGTTCGCGATGGACAAGTTTTTGTGCCATCAAAAACACGTGATATTTTAAAATTAGAAATCGATCAAGAAGTGTTCGTAACGCCTTTTGATTATTCAATGGGAAGAAGGAAGTAATGCAGTATAAAAAAATTAATTTCTTAGGAGATTTCCTCAATGGTCGATTTGTTTTATCAAACAAACCAGACGGACAATTTAAAGATGAAAGTCCTGGTGATTTGAACGATCAAATTATGACCGCGCAATTTACTTTAGATCATATTGAAAAGGCCGTCGAGCATGCTAAAAAAGCTTATTTGCCCTGGGCCGGACTCAGTTTAGATGAGCGTAAAAAATATATTTTGCGTTTAAAAGATATTTTTATCTCTCATGAAGCAGAAATGGCTGAAGCCATCGCGCGTGATACGGGAAAAGCTTTATGGGATGCGACGACAGAAGCGAAAGCGCTCTCAGCGAAGATTGACATCACTTTGAATGAATCCCTTAAATTAGTGGCGGAATCACGCTTTGCTAATGCTCTTCCTAACGTTGACGGAGT
>CALMPX010000183.1 GCA_937871355.1 uncultured Bdellovibrio sp. | reverse complement strand
TGATTCGTCCCTAAGCTATTTAATAAAAGAGCTTGAGTTGTTTGTTCATCTTCGATGGCTAATATTTTATATCGCTTCATATTACTTTCTTAGTGGCTGTATCAATTCGTTTTAATATATCATCGAGCGAATTGATGACCGTCGAAAACGGTAAACTTTTATTCCAGTAATAGTAGTAGCCAAAACTGGAAACAATAGGAAGTTGTATATCGTCTATTTCCTTACTGGAACATATAACAATTGGGATAGGTTCTCTGGTGTTATTTGCCCCATGCTGCGCACGAATTTTGCTATCGGCCAGGCGTAAGAACTCATTTCCCATCATATTCGGTAGCATCCAATCCAAAATAATTAATTCATAATCTTTTTCCAGCAGTTTATTTATCCCAGAGTACCCATCATATGAGACGTCGACTTTACAGCCTGCTGATTGGAGACTTTTTTGAAGAACCAATGAAGCCGCCGGTTCGTCTTCAATCACCAGGACTTCGATATGACGCATCTTCATTTGGGGAGAGGCTAATATTTGCGTGAAATTATCATATTCTTGATGCAGCCCGAGCTGAAAAATCTCTCCATGAGCAGTCGCTCTGACCGGAATGAGTTTTTTAAAAATTTCCATATTGATTATTTTATTGAATGTCATAGGAGCTCCTGTGAAACGTTGATTATCAAGTTCCTCTAGGATCGAACGAAAAATGTTACAGTAATGAGAAAACATCTTAAAATTGTTTTTTAATTCTAAAGGTCTGGATTTGTATCGCCCAAGGCGTTAACTATTGCGAATAAAATCAGGGGAAAATACAGGTGAATTCTGTACCTAAGCCGACATCGGATTTTACCGAGACTGAGCCGCCGTGAATATTCATAATATGCTTCACTATAGACAAACCTAAACCGGTTCCGCCGATTTCGCGTGAGCGTGCCCGATCGACGCGGTAGAAGCGTTCAAAGAGTCGCTCTTGATGATGGTTGGCGATGCCGGGTCCATTATCTTTCACAATCAATTTGCAGCCTTCGGCTTGCGGATGCCAATGAATTTCAACGATGCCGTGATCGCGATTATACTTAATACCATTTTCGATAAGATTTGATAAAACTTGTTCAAGTTTTGTGACATCAGCATGAACTGTTTGAACACCATGATTTTTAACATGGATTTGAATATTTTTCTGTTTAGCTAGCGGATTTAATTTTTGAATCACTTCTTCGGTGGCTACCTCAGGCTTAATTTTTTCCATTACAGCATGTTCGCCATGTTCCAATTTAGATAAAGTCAGCAAACCATCTACTAAAGCATTCAGACGATGAACACTTTTGTTAACGATGAGAATGTTTTCTAAAGTATTTTTTGAATTTCCGCTTTGGATATCTTCTTTTATGATTTCTAAATATCCCATAATCGATGTCAGAGGAGTTTTTAATTCATGCGAGGCATTTTCAACAAACTCGGTCCGTATTTTTTCCGCCCATTTTAATTCTGAAATATCATGAAAGATACCCATCACTTCAAAAACCTCGTTGGTTTTTTGATCTTTAAGCGGCGATACAGAAAGTGAAAAAATACGTTCACGGGAATCGATCTGACTGATAATCGATTTTTGAATTTTACCTGACTGACCTTGGTGAATAGCTTTGTCAAATAAATTTAAAATTTCATGATCACGAAAAATTTGAGACAAAGGAATTTTTATTTGATCATCGTTTTCATTGAGAGTCATTCGAGGAACAAATTGAGAGGCAAATGCAGAATTGAAGAACAAAACATATTCGTTTTTATCTACATTCACGACAGCTTCTTCTATAGCTGACATCAATGTTTTCGATTCCTCGTAACCATGAGCAATTTGCTCACGACGTTCTTTCAGCTTTCTTTTAATTTGATCGAGGTACTGTTCGAGTTCTAAAAATTCGGGATTCTCTGTTTCAAAAATGGAGTCTTTAAATGAATCTTGTTTGTTGAATTCAAAAAATAAACGTTTATTGGCTAAGCGCATAGCCTTTAGAAAAATTTTTTTCATCGGTAACGAAAAGCGGTACGAAATAAGAGACGCAACGAGAAAACTGGCCATCAGTAGTAAAATGATATCTTTGGTTTGGTCTAAACCCGTAAAGCGGAAAAAAACAAGAAAAGCGACGATAGCCAAAAATAGGGCTCCGGTTAACTTCCAAAAATAAAGCCATGGGAAATATTTTTTCATTATACTTTTTGGCCACCGTGCCGAATATCTTTACCTGTTCCGATAAAGATGACATCCTCTGCAATATTAGTGGCATGATCTCCGACGCGTTCAAGATTTCGCGCAATTAAAATAATATCCATAGCCGCTTCAACATTTTCTGGCTGCTGACGTATCAGCTGCATGAGATTTTTAAAAACTTGAGTTCTTCTGACATCTACTTTGTTATCAAGAAGTAAAACTTCCTGGGCTAAGGCTAAATCTTCCCGGACAAAACTATCTAAGGAATCGCGCACCATTTTTTGAACAATATGACTCATCTCTTCGATTTCCGCTGGTAATGTAATCGGGAGTCGTCCCATATAGTCTTTACCGGTGTAAGCGATATTCACAGCTTGATCACCCATACGTTCCAGATCCGCGTTAATTTTAATAATCGAAAAAATAAGTCGTAAATCTTTGGCGACGGGTCCATGCATGGCTAAGAATGACAAACATTCGTCATCTAATTGAATGTGAAATTGATTGATATTTTTTTCTATTTCATGAACGGCTTTGAAGCCTTCGATTTTTCTTTGTGCGAGGGCTTTAATCGCCGAATCAAGGGCCGATTCTACATTTTGTCCCATTTGCATCATGTTGCGCTTGATATGTTCTAATTTCATTTCAAATTCTCCGCTCTTCTCTATCGAGAAATCATACACTAGCCGAAGCGGCCTGTAATGTAATTTTCACTTCTGACGTCACTTGGGTTAGTAAAAAATTGTTTGGTCTTGTTGGTTTCTATCAATTCTCCCATAAGGAAGAACGAAGTTTGATCAGAAATACGTGCGGCCTGCTGCATATTGTGAGTGACGATCACAATCGTCACATCTTTTTTAAGTTCGGTGAGAAGTTCTTCAATTTTTGAGGTCGAAATAGGATCTAAGGCGCTAGTCGGCTCATCCATTAGGATAACAGGGGGATTGATGGCTAAGGCTCGAGCGATACAAAGACGTTGCTGTTGTCCCCCAGAAAGACTCGTTCCTGGCGATTTGAGCTTATCTTTGACCTCTTCCCAAAGAGCGGCTTGACGAAGACTTTTTTCGACGATTTGGCTGACATAACTTCTTTTTTTAATTCCACGAATGGTCAAACCAGCAGCCACATTATCAAAAATCGACATCGACGGAAATGGGTTGGGCTTTTGAAAAACCATTCCAATTTGCGAACGAACATGGACCGGATCAGTTCCCACTTGGTAAATATTTTTATTTTCTAATTTAACAACACCCTTGACCCAAGCTTCAGGCGTTTCTTCATGGAGTCGATTCAAGCAACGAAGAAAAGTAGATTTACCACAACCAGAAGGCCCAATTAAGGCTGTGATTTCTTGAGAGGTGATCTGCATATCGATTTTTTTAACGATTTCTATTTTGCCAAAACCTGCGGACAATTTATCTATAG
>CALMPX010000182.1 GCA_937871355.1 uncultured Bdellovibrio sp. | reverse complement strand
AGAATTTTCCTTGATCGTAACGAACGACTGTATTGCGCTCCAAAATGTCGGCCTGAGTTGCGTTCGGCAATTCCACACCTTTGTTGATAAATAAAATTTCTCCAGTACTTGAGAAATTCATTAATAAGAAAATAACTAAAATAGAGAAAGCATCGATTAGCGCAGTCAAAAGCAAATCCGCAAAAAGACTGCGTTTCCACTTTGCTCCCTTTGGATTCAAAATTGACATCGAGCCAATGGCCGTTCCAATCGCTGATTCAGATAATACACTTCTTGATATCACTCAAAACCCCTCAATCCTCAGTTTATAAAGGAACTACTCCGAGATCACCCAAACCAGCTTTTTTAACCGTATCCATTAAGCTGATAATATCTTCATAACTCGTCTCAGCTTTAGGTTGAATTAATGCTGTCTTTAAAGACGGTTCAACCGTTCTTAAATCTGCAGCTAATTTATTAACAGTTTCTAAGTCCAACTTTCCAGCCTTAGCAGGAACAGTTGATTTTCTTAAATCCGCTCTCAATGTCTGACTATCTTTTACATCAAACGTAACAGAGCCATCTTTTTCCATATAGATCCATGCAGTTGGCTTTTTTTCCGTCTCAGCTGCAGGCTGACCGCCAACGGCTTGTTTTACATTTAAAGAGCCGACTTGCATCCAAACCGCAGTGATCAACAGAAAGCATATGCACGTAGATAACAAATCTATGAACGGAATAAGATTTAGTTCAAAATCTAGATGTTTTTTATGTTTCATAAGAATCTCTTTTCAACAAATTCATCGTTTATATTTCAGTCCGAATATTTCGAAATTAAACTTAACACTTGGCTCCGTGTACTAGCACTTACAAAAAGACCCACCAGAAACTATCTGCAGGCCCTCTAGCGCTAATCACTCAAAACTAGCTTTCGCTAATTAAGCGTTAATTTCGTTAGCAGAGTTCTTGCCTGATTTTTTCATCGTTTTAAAACCAACTGATTCATAATTGTATGACAACCAGTTAAATACTTTTAAAGCGCCTTGATTTAAATCTTCGGATACAAGATTGGCTCTATTCATTAAAATAGCGTAAGCAACTAAAGCGGGAATAGCTGCGATAAGACCGTAAGCTGTTGCATTCATCGCTTCAGAGATACCCGCAGCTAATAAGGCTGCTTTTTCAGCTGGGCTTGCGTAAGATACCGCCGCGAATGATTTGATCATACCAGTGATCGTTCCTAATAGACCCACTAGAGTGGCAACGTTACCAAGCATAGATAAAAAGCCAGTTCTTCTATCTAACAATGCATTTTCATGCAACAAGACTTCATCCATTTTAGCTTGAATTTCTTCTTTGCCACCGAAAAATTTTGCTGACTTTGCTCCTGCCAAAATAGCTTTCGCTACAGGCTCAGTTGCTGACAGGTTATTTGCTTTATTGATAACTGAATCAATTTCTCCACGACGAATATCATCTTCGAACCCTATTGCTAAAGCCGTTTGATTAAGTTTTTTTCTACCGAACAAAACAATCCCTCTTTCGATCATGATTGCGACCGAGAAAAGTTGAATTGTCATAATGACGTACATCCACATGCCGCCGTGTTCGAATGCCAGAGAAATTTTTGTAAAGAAATCCATTTATACCCCCGTTTTTTAATAAACTATCCGAAAGTCTAGTAATGAGTAGTCCATTGTGTCATCAAAAATTGTTTCTTTTGCATTACAATTAAGTTGTTTAATACGATGCGTAAATCGATCTAACTCGCTCTCAGCGTGGATTTAACATTATCACTCCCTTTATTAATGAGATAAAAAAGTATTGAAAATATATACAAATAATTGATTTTACTTGTAAGAATGAAAAAAAATGTGCTCTATCTCGAAGACTTTCTTCGACATTTTTTTAACTTTTCATATTAAATTTACTTATGAAGCTGATCAGAAAAACTAATTTAAAAAAATGAGATTGTTAAAATTACATTCAGAATGACGTGACGTTTTGGTTAAATTATCCTCATATTCAGGATCGCCGAACTCATTATCTTAATATTTGTGACAAAACTGTGACAATGCGGCTTTCAAACTGAAATCAGAAGAGCCTCAAAATCATCAAAGGGATAATTTTTTCCAATTCACAACGCCTTCATGTATTTCCAATTTACCACTAGGAAAAACGAATATCGTCATAGGAAGCTTATCTACACCGTAGCGATTAGAAAGAAGGTTATTCTTGTCCCACACTTGAATGAAGTTTTTTGAATTGATTTCAGGAAAAATTTTTGCAAACTTGTGCAAACCATCGGCTTCACTATCGATTGAAATCAAATAGATTTGCACTCTTGATTTTTCAGAAGCATCATCCTTAATGCTCACCGACTGGTCCCGTGGGCGATTCGACGCACCAGAATCGCCTTTAGACGCCTTTAGTGCCGATTCTAAGCTCAGACCTTCATTTATCTTTTTCGCGTAACTAATCAACTCTGGAAGCTCAATAGCGCAAGGGTCGCACCATGAGGCCCAAAAGTGGAATACCTTCGTGACCTCTTTTTCATTTACCAGTCTAGCCATAATATCACGATCCAAAGCCTTACCTTGGTAATCATAAAGCTCCACAGAATTATCATTCAAAACCTCAATAACTTTAAGACTCGTTAAATTTTGCTTTCCTGATTGATCAACATGAGTCCTAATAAAGAAATAGTCTTTGAGATAAAAAACGACGAACACACTGGCGACAAATAAAACCAAAAAAATGAGAGCCATTCTAATTTTCATATTTATATATTTATGCTTATTAGGCTTAAAAGCAAAAAAAAAGCCTAGCTATCGCTAGGCTTTTTTTCATTTCGATATTTAATAAATTACGCTCTTGCTGCGGCTTGATTAGCTGCGCGAGATTTGTTTTTCATTTTTCTAACTACTTTTTTATCTTTAGATGCTTGTACGGCTGTGATTTTCTTAGCTTTACTTGCAACTTTGACAGCAGCTTTATCTTCTTTTTTAGCAACACCTTTTTTGTCAGTTACTGGAAGTTTTGATTTGTAATCGTAGTCTACAAATTCAATAAAAGCCATCTCAGCTGAATCGCCAGGACGTCTTCCAACCTTAATCAAACGAGTGTAGCCACCCGGACGATCTTTAAAACGTGGAGCTATTGTTTTTACTAAATCAACAGCTGCATCTGGATTAGCTAATCGAGATGCAATTAATCTGATTGAGTTTAAGTTATCTTTTTTACCAAGAGTAATAATTCTCTCGATGTGACGTCGTAATTCTTTAGCTTTTGCGATAGTCGTTTTGATACGACCATGCTCAACCAAAGAAACCATTAATCCACGCAATAAAGCCTTACGAGGACCGCTTTTACGACTAAAATGTTTTACTAAACGACGATGTGAAGACATAAATTTACCTTACCTTATACTATGATTCGCGTTTAACTTGTGCTGGTGGAATATTTGGATCCCATCCAGGAGGTGGCCATCCATCGATCTTCATCCCTAGGCCCAAACCCATTTCCGTTAAAATTTCTTTAATTTCGTTTAATGATTTACGTCCGAAATTCTTAGTTTTTAACATTTCTGCTTCAGAACGAACAACGAGCTCACCAATGTAACGAATGTTAGCATTTTTGAGACAGTTAGCCGAACGAACACTTAACTCAAGATCATCGACTGATCTAAATAGGTTTTCATTTAATGAACTATTACCCATGGCTTTCATTTCTTCTGATGGCTCTAGTGATTCATCAAAAGTTAAGAAAATTTGTAATTGCTCTTTTAAGATTTTAGAAGCTAAAGAGACTGATTCATCTGGCTTAAGAGATCCATCTGTCCATACTTCTAATACCAATGCATCGTAATCCGTTCTTTGACCGACTCGTGCATTTGTCACGGAGTAGTTCACTTTACGAATTGGACTATGCAAAGCATCAATAGCAATGTAACCAACTGGTAATTGTTCACTTCTGTTTTCAACAGGAGCGTACCCTCTGCCGTAAGAAATGATCAACTCTGCGTTGAAATTTGCATTGTTACCAAGAGTCGCGATGTGTTGGTTTGGATTTAAAATTTCGATTTTATCGTTAGCTTGGATGTCAGCTGCCGTAATAATTCCAGGACCTTTTTTTGAAATATTCAAAGTAAAAGTCTCAGAAGTATATTGTCT
>CALMPX010000181.1 GCA_937871355.1 uncultured Bdellovibrio sp. | reverse complement strand
CGGATACGGCCAGTCACTGATTGAGTATGACATCGAAACGAAGCGTATCGCCCTTGGCTTTACGCTTGAAAATTTCTTAGATAAAAAAGATTAGATTTAGAGTTTTATTTTTTTAAGCGTCCTTCAAAAAGCTCCGACACCGCACCTAATGCGTCTACCCACGTAAATATTCCCACAAGTTTATTATTATCAACAACTAAGGCTGAACCATACTTGTGAGCACTCATTTCGGCGCATACATCACTCAGTAAGCTGGATGGTTTGACGATATAGGGGTCTTCAATAACAATTTCAGAAATAGTTGTCACATCGGGATTAACATCTTTAAAAGCCATAACGAATTTGATGTCGCGATCAGAGATAATTCCAATGAGTTTTTCATGTTCCATGACGGGAAGATGGCGAATTTTAAACTCCTTCATCATTTTATCGGCTTTTGAAATGCACAGATCGACTCGGACTGAGTGGGGGTGAGTCGTCATATAGTGTGAAATTTGGGGAACTGCTTTCATAGGGGCCTCCTTAGGCATAGTTTAGTTAAAAATTATATTTTTGATAGTTGATCAGTACTTTCGAATATTTTGTCGGCTGATCCGGCGATAAAACCTTGAAATAATTGGCCATCGGCTTTTTTGTACCGTTTAGCAAATTCGTAATAACAAGCGGGAATATTAAAATATCCTTCATTAAATGAAACTGAAATTTCATTGGCCATGGTTGAGCTCTGTTCAAGTAATTCCTTTTCAGAACCCTTAATTTCGCCACCGGAACTATTCAGTGGAAATCCATGTTCTTTTAAGAAAGCATTTAATTTTTTGATATCATTAAGTTGCTTAAGATGGTTGATGTAAACCGTGAAATGATTAGGTCTAAATCCATGAGCATAAACCCAGGCGGCATATTCACTTTCTAAGGCTATTTTTTTATAAGTTTCATAGCTGGCAGACCAAGGGCGACCAGAATACATAAACTCTTCGGAGTTCATTTTTGAAAGATCGAAGTCTGAGACCATGTTTTGAACGACTTGTTTGATAAAGGGCGAAGTCTGATCAAGATCAAGCTCAGAAATAAAAACTTTGGGTCGACTAGAGTCTGGATGTTCATAATGTTTAGCATTTAATTTCTTTTCTTTAAATTTATAGTTTCCGACTAAAACATATCCATATTTTAAAAAATGTTCAGCCAGATGGTCTATGGTTAGGCGGGGGTGGCTGAATGTTCTGAATGCTATATGATCATTCATAACTTTCTCGCCAACATTGGTCAAAGTCGTAAAGACTTTCTGTGCTTGTGGATTAAGGCTGCAGTAGTCTTTCCACATATTATCAAAGAAATGATCGAGTTTTAATTGGTTTTCCATTTTTCTCTCCTGAAATTTTTTTAAATTTTCTAAACATGTGTAGAGTTGATTTGAATCTTCTAATATAAATAATTTATCTTGAATGAGATCGATGCGAAAATCTTGATTACATATTTTCATAAGATCAAAAGGAAGAACTTGAGGTTTTTCCGAAAGGGCATAAGCGCACTCTGAAAATGATGACGCTATTCCAGCACCAAAAATACGTGGTCCATTTTTTGTTTTTATTAAACCAAATTCGATTGTAAACCAAAAAAATCGTTGAAGTTCTTCAATTTTCTCTATTGAACTCAACTGGGTCAGAGCGTAGCATCCAAAATCCCGACAGAAGTCAGCATAGGCGGGTATAGTGTAAAACGGCAGATGTCCATAGAGATCATGAAAGACATCTGGAGCTGGTGTATAAGACAAGTCTTTGGAATCACGTATAAAACTACCAATCGGGAATTTTTTTTCTGAAAGCATCTTGAAAAACTGAGGAGCTTCAACAAAACCCTGAACATATTCACCGCTCCAGCCAGTTAGTTTTCTGAGCTTTTGATTGACGAGATCAAGATCAGGAATCTCTTTTTCGTTTATGCCTAAAAGCTCAAGACCTTTTGCAAATTCTGGAATAATCTGATTTTCACGAAGCGTGCTTTGCTTTTTGAATAAAAGAGTCCATGTTTGATTGTCGATTGATGAAAAAAAAGGTTTCATACTAATTTTTTATATACCCACGTTTAATTTGATCACGTTCGATCGATCTGAATAGTGCACCAAAATTGCCTTCGCCAAAAGAGTAATGATTTTTTCTTTGAATAATTTCAATGAAAATAGGTCCAATTAAGTTTTTAGTGAATATTTGCAGTAAGTAGCCGTCTTCGTCGCCATCAATCAACACTTGATGTTTTTTTAATTGATCATGGTCTTCTTTAACTTGCGGAAATTTTTTAAAAATATCGTTGTAGTATTCATTATCGATATCTAAAACAGAAATTTTAGAATCCGAAAGTGAATCGAGTGAGCTCAGAATATCTTCAGTCAAAAAAGCAAGATGTTGGATCCCGGCCCCATGATATTCTTCAAGATATTCATTAATTTGAGATTTGCTTTCTGAGGCCTCGTTAATCGGAATACAAAAAGTTCCACAGGGTGATTTTAAAGCGTACGACGTTAATCCCGTTTTTACGCCACGTATGTCGAAGTAGCGAACTTCAGTAAATTCAAAAATAT
>CALMPX010000180.1 GCA_937871355.1 uncultured Bdellovibrio sp. | reverse complement strand
ATTTTACCAGAAGTCGCTTCGGATATCATTTTGTCCGTTCAAGAAAACATGAATCCCTCTGATATGAAGAAAGCAAATCAAATCGAATCATGGATAGCCCGTTATATTTTAGAAACAACATTAGTTCAAAGCGATCTCACAAAAAAATATCAACTATTTATGGGCCCTTCGGCTTCTGGAAAATCAACAAGTATGATTAAATTAGCTTGTGATTTAGCCCACAAACAAAATAAACGAGTTGCCATTATTTCAACCGACACCATTAAAATCGGTGCCGATGAGCAAATGAAAGTTTACTCGCAGATGCTCAATATTCCGTTTGTGTCGGTCAAATCGCCGGCAGATTGGCAACGAATCATGCCCTATTTAGTCCATGTTGATCACGTGCTTGTCGACTACGCGAGTTTAAACTTACGCAATCAAGATGAAATTAATTACGCCACACAAATGCTGCCTCCGACGACAGAAGAAACGCAAACTCACCTTGTGTTATCGTGTAAATCAAAAGATCAAGATGTGATCGAGATGGCGAATCGTTACCGATCATTTAACTACGATGATATTATTTTCACCGCATTAGATGAAGTCACTCAGTATGGAGTGATTTATAATACGGTTCGTAAATTAAATAGACCATTATTTGCATTTGGTATCGGGTCAAAGATTCCAGAAGATTTTGAACGGGCAACGGTTGAACGGGTATTAGATCTTATTTTAGAGATCACTAAAAAATCACAAGCATTGGAACAAACATTATGAAATTAATTTCAGTTACTTCGGGCAAAGGGGGAGTCGGAAAGACGACCGTGACATGCAATTTGGCTATGTCATTGGCGGCAGCCGGTCATCGCGTGCTCATTTTCGATGGTGATATTGGAATGGCTAATGTCGATATTTTTTTTGGAGTTAGAGCTAAAAAAAATATTAAAGATCTTCTTAATGGAGAGTCGATTCATGATTGCATGACAAAATTAGTTAAGAATGTCGATCTTTTAGCAGGAGGAAGTGGTCTTCATGAGCTCATGTCGATCAACGCTTTCGAGCGCCGCGAGGTCGTACAGCAGATTCAATCCATTCATCTTAATTATGATTATGTGATTATTGATACGGCGCCAGGCTTACATGATTACGTTCTGCATTTAAATGCGGTAGCTGATCAGTGCGTGTTGCTTATTACGCAAGACCCATCAAGCTTTGCAGATGCCTACGCGTTGATTAAAACATTAAATGCAAAATACAAAATGACTGATTTTCAAGTCGTTTGTAATTTAGTGAAAGATGAAAATGGAGCGGCATTGTTTAGTCGTTTTGCAGATGTGGTTGAAAAGTTTTTAACTTTACGTCTTTCCTACTTAGGTACGATCAATGAGGACGCTCTCTTAAAGAAGGCTCAACAAATGCAACGTCTCATTATGAGACAAGGCATGAATTCAGAAGCACAAAAACAAATTCATCAAATCAGTGTTAAACTTATTGATAGTTTGGATACTCAAACACCAGCAAGACAAACTGTAAGTGCTAGAGGATTAAATTCTGAAGAAAATAAGGGTCTAGGTGGGATATTTTTCCCGGCCTCTGGTCATGCTTAACTCATAAAAAAAAGTTTGGACTTTTATTTTCAGTCAAAGATCGTTTAAAATGAATGTATATATTTGAGGGGTAAATCTGATGTCGAAAACTGCTGCATTGAAAAAATACAAAGAAGAACCCAGCAAAAAACACACGAAAGATCATATCAACCGAGATCAAAAAAACGAACTCATTCGTGAGTATGCTCCATTGATTAAATTCGTAGCGCAAAAAATTGCCGTCCGTTTACCTCCGAATATTGATATTGATGATTTGATTTCAGCGGGTTCAATCGGTTTAATGGATGCCATCGATAAATGGGATCCGACTCGAGATAATAAATTTAAAACTTACGCTGAATTCCGTATCCGTGGAGCAATCCTTGATGAATTGCGAGCTCAAGATTGGATTCCACGTTCTGTTCGTGATAAATCAAAAGCTTTAGAGCGAACGATAGTGGCTTTAGAAGTTGAAATGGGCCGAGCGCCGACCGATGAAGAAATTTCGTCGCGTCTTAATATGCCGATAGAAGAGTTTCACGATTTGATTAACCAGGTTCGTCCGGTCAGTTTATTATCCATCGATGACCAACCGACATTTAGTGATTCAGATAAAAAGTCGATTGCAAATTTATTAGAGGGCGCAAAATCAAATAATCCCTTTAATCAGCTCAATGTGAAAGTGGTTAAAGATGTGGTTGCTCGTGCGATCGAAGAGCTTCCAGAGCGCCAACGCCTAGTCCTTTCATTATACTATTTTGAAGACCTCAATCTTAAAGAGATCGGACAAGTTTTACGAGTCACTGAATCACGTGTGTCTCAGTTGCATGCGCC
>CALMPX010000179.1 GCA_937871355.1 uncultured Bdellovibrio sp. | reverse complement strand
ATTCGACCATCGAAGCGATTCATCACACCATTGAGCTTTTGGGTGATTCACAGGGCTTCGATACGGCCTCTCGTGAACATGATCATTTATTAAATGTTTTTGATTACATGGTGGAAAGACAATTGGAATTCATTCGTGAATCGAATAAAAATCCTAAAGCGACAACGTACCGTCGTGAAGCCCAAAAAAAATCGGCTTAAGATTTCTCTTAAACCGATGATTTAGTTTTAATTAAAACAATAATTAGTTCGCCACGTCTAATTGTGCTGCATCTTCTACAAAAATGTTTCCACTGACAACTGACTTAACAATCGCTTTTTGTAGATTCGCATTGATGGCTAATACCGTAGCACCTTGCGAATACTCGGCTCCTTTAAATACTTTTTTACCTACGCAAAGATTGTAGATGCAACCGCGAGTTAAATACAGCTCACTGATCAATTCAGAAAAAGTATTTCCTGAAGCCACAGACTTAACTGTAGCACGACCCTGCATTTGGTTGATGGCTTGAACTTTGGCACCTTGACTGTATTCAACACCTTTGTAAATAAGTTCGCCCACTTGCAAATCAACATACACCGGACCTGGATCAATAACCACTGGGCCGGTTGATTTTAAAGCTTGTTGAACGCGATCAATTCTTTGGAAAGCATCATTTAAATAAGCGTTTGCTGTTGATGATAAACCGCCAGAGCTTGATAAAAATTGGAGGGTTGATTTGATATCATATTTAGCCACATCAAGATCTTGAATAAGCTGCGCGTTAAGGCTTGGATTAGCAGGAGGTTTAGGACCACCATGACCCGGACCCGGAGTTAATTGCGCAAAAGATAAACTGCTCATGAATGAAAGAACTAAACCAACGATTAAAGACTTTTTCATAAATTCCCCTTTTTTGTGTTTTTGATGTACGTCGCTTAAATTAGCAATCCCTGTACCACAAAAAAAGATTCACTTTGACACTGGACCTTTTGAAAAAGAGCAAAAAAAAGCCTAAGAAAAATCTTAGGCTTTTTAAATATTAATTTTTTAAATAAAACTATTTCTTTTTAGCTAAAGCGGCTGCTTTAGACGCTTTTTTCTTCGCTTCGATTTCATCAGGAGATGCGCCCCATGGAGAAGTTTTTGGGCCCCCTGCAGACTTACCACCAGAACGAGGACCACCGCGTCCGCCACCTTTACCTGCAGCAGCTACTGGAGCTGGTTTAGCCAGCTCCAGCACTTCAACTAAGTAATGCGTGTCTTCAATTTTTTGATATTTAGCTGGTGCTGTTTCACCTTCAGCAAAAGATGTAACTAATACACGACGAAATGTAGGTTTTCCGACAACCAGGTCAGCTGCAGCTTGAATGTATTTTAATTTATCGCCTTCTAATTTAAAAGTTTCACCTAAAGCCGCAGCGATTTCTTCTGGCGTTTTGCCTTCAGTTGCTAAAGCCGTTTTGGCAGCTAAAACTTTTAATAAAACAGGTTGAGCAAATTCTGTGATTGATTTCATAAGGGGCCTCCTAGTCAGATGGACTTAATGGTGTTCAGTTATATTGATATAACTTATAAATGGCAACCTAAAGCTTCATCTTTATGGCTATTATAGGCTAGCCTAGGACGAGTTGGCGTTGACTCAATTCACTCTGTTCTAGAAAATAGGTTATGAGAATTCGGCAAATGGGTTTTTCTTCAAGGCTTAAGGCCCATAAAAATGTCCTTACTTTGGAAACATTGAAATTCATCCTTGAGTACCTCGTTGATGGAAATGCCAAACAAGCGGCCCTGAGAGCTGGTATTCCTGAAACCTATGCAGCACGACAAGGGCAATGGCTCAAAAAACACCCGATGGTGGTGGCCGCGATTGAAAATGAACTCGATGATAATGAACTTCGTCAACTGCGTAAGGCTGTGAGCGAAATTAATGCCCGTATGGAAACATGCAAAACAATTTTAGGACTTGATTAAATGTACCTCTCGATTCGACTGCAATTAGTTTATGATCACCTCGTTCCTGAGCAAGATGTTTGGGATTTTTGCTGTGATCATGGGTACCTGGGCGGAGCGGCCTACAAAAGCCAATGTTTTAAAGATGTCTACTTTGTCGATCCGGTGACTTCCATTATGGATAATTTAAAAAATCGTTTTCAAACTTTTGTTTACAGTGCCGATAACAAATCTCAAGCTCACTTTTTGGTTCAAAAAGGCGAAGCTGTCACACAATTTGTTCAAGGTAACGTCTGTATCGTTGGTGTTGGTGGCCTGATGATTTGCGATATTTTAAAAAGTTTAGCGCAGAATAATTTATTACAAGCCAAACGACTTATTTTAGGACCTCATCGTGACCCTGAAAAAATTGTGGAACTTATTGAAAAAGATGCTTTATTTAAAAAATACAAACTGATCAAACAAAAAGATGTGATGGAAAACGGACGCAAGCGCGAGTTTTTTATCTTTGATGCGATATAGATCTTACAACGGCATTATTTTTTATAAAAACTAAGAATTTCGTTCACGATTGAATCGACTGTGGCTGATCTGGTCATGGTCATTCTTTCGGCCACGCTGACGGTAATCCTATCTTTAGGACAAAATCGAAAACAAGATTGATTTGTGACGTTCCACTCTTTATCAGGGTGGGCTTGTTGCAAGCGTGTTTCGACTTGAACCATAAGATCTTCTAAATCATATTCGGCATTGTAGTTCTTACCGATACAGCCCGAGCAGACAATTATTTCCTCTACTTTTTTCTCCATAGACTCATATTAATCAAAACGGGCTTGCCTGTCAGGAAAAAACGCGGGAATCTTCTGATTTCTCGCCTATTTTGCGGAGGTCCTATGAAAAAATCAGATTCACAAACTTTTTGGAAAAACTTTGCAAAAACTTCCTGGGAAAAAAAGCCTATTTTAGCTCAAAAATTTAATTCACCCGTTTCAGAAATTAAGGAAGATCAAATTTTTTCTATGCTCGTTGAATACAGTGATCACTGTCGCAAAATAAAAAGCGCTGATGGATTTAAATTTTATATCGATGGACAGATTCAATACCAAGAAGAAACACTGCAAGTTTTGCCTCAGAAAAAAGATAAAACTCTTCAAGGCTATAATAAAAGAATGGAAGAAATTTTTGAAGACTACTGTTTAGTCTGCGACGAACTGCTTCAAGTCAGTCAAAAGAATTCAAAAAAATTACAAGACTTCGCGGATCATCTTTTCGCTCATGTAGGATTCCCTTATCGTTTTTCAGAAATAGGGCTTTATCTGGGAAACTACCGTCAAACTCCGTTTGGTGTGCATGTTGATGGTTGCGGTGTATTCAGCTTTCCTGTGGTAGGGAAAAAAACTTTCCGTTTGTGGTCGCCTGAATTTGCAAAAAAAAATCCGTGGCTAGATCGCGCTCATGAATATAAAAAATTTAAAAAAGATTCTAAAACAATGATCGCCACACCAGGCGATATGACGTACTGGCCCTCTTCAGCTTGGCATATTGCCGAATCCGATGGATCTTTCAATGCGACTTGGAGTCTCGGTGTCTGGGTCGATCGCACTTTTCACAAAAGCTTAGAAGACGCCATAAATCCGTTAATAAAAAGTAAGTTGGGAA
>CALMPX010000178.1 GCA_937871355.1 uncultured Bdellovibrio sp. | reverse complement strand
AAAACGGCGGCTCGTAGCCAACCAATATGTTCTGAGCGATGTGATTCCGGAGGCATTTGTACGGGCATGGGCATAAAGATTTTCTCCTTAAGAATCCCTATTCTAATCGATTAGAATTCCTCATGGCCATCTTTATTTTTACAATTTAAATTTAGTTTTCCGGTTTACCGGCGTCGATCCAACGTTTAACAAATTCGACTTCATCATCCGTTAATGAACCTAATTTTGTTTCAGGAGGAGGCATACCATCTTCTTTGTTCATAATTTCATCGACGACAGCACTGCTGATGGCCGGCGCGTTCCACTCTTTGAGTTTGGCCAGTTCATTGTAAGGATAAAAAGTTAAATCTTTGGCTTCGCCACTGGGCGAATGACACAAAAGACATTTCGGCTGCAGAATTTTAGAATTCAATGTCTGATAATTCAAGGGCATTAATAAAATAGGTGTTACATTGGGGGGATTCCCGATGACATCACGACAACTTTGAACTTCAGCCACGGTATGAGTCGTTGTTTCAGGCATACCTAAATCAACCCACTTTTGGTAAAGATCTTTTTGACAATTTTCAAGCAGTGGATAACCACTGCCTGCAGGCGGCATGGATGACGTCGCAATCTCACCGCTGACTAAGGCTGAATGCAATTTTAATTCTGAATAAGTTGATAAGTTGGGATTTTGAGTTCCTGAATGACATTTTAGACAACTTGAAAGGCTGTTCGTTTTAATACTTTCAAAATCGATCGCGGTATTCAGTGACAAAGATACATTCGGCGCCGTTAATTCTTTACTGGTTTGGTAATTACATCCAGTCATAAAAATAATCGTCCCCAATATGAATCCAAAATAATTTGTCATACTTTTCATACTCCACCTATTTTCTTTTAAGGATCAGGTTTACTTAACTGGTGTCGAGAGCTCTGCAACAGCTTGGCTTTGGATCAAAACCGCTTCGGCTTCGCTCAATCCAGCCAGTTCTCCGATTTCGTGAAGCATCAAAGCGACAGATTCACTTTTGACATGAGGATAACTCACTTTTTTTGAAAATCTCTCAGCGCTAATACAAATTGAATTTTTTTCTCCGCTCGAGAAACTGCCATCAACGAAGTCATTTTCCGGAGTCAAACAAGGTTCATTTTCTTTTACAATAAGTCGTGTGTGCTCTAATACCTCGGACACTTTAGTTTTAGTACCGTTGATCGACTTCCGAAAGAGTTTGGCGTAGATCATTTTATTTTGAGTGTTTAAAACACCTTTATCGAATTGTAATTTTTTGGTTTGAATATATTTTTTGAGTTCCGGCTGACTGCTCAGTATCATGTGTTCAATCATTTCACGATTTTGGATCTGGTCTAAGGAATCGGTATGGATGATATGGCCACCGCCACCGCTAACGCCACCATATAATCGTGCTGTGGCCGAAATTGAAAACAAAAGAACTGTTAATGAACAAACGGTATTCTTTATAAATCGTGTCATCTGACACCCGCCCTCTCTTATTTGATTATGATCCCTCTAAAAAATAAATTCAATTGCAACTTACAAAATATGTAAGGTATAAATTTAGTATTACTAAATTTAGAGGCGAGCCATGTACATTACGGTTTATGACTACAAAGACTATAAAAAGTTTCTCAACGATTGGATCGGACTTTTGCCCCATAAAGGACGAGGCCAAAAAGTTCACCTGGCCCAAGCTCTTCGCTGCCAAACTCCTTTTATCTCGCACGTCTTATCGGGAGATTACCATTTTAGTGTCGAACAAACCATAGACTGTGCTCGCTGGATGGCGCTTGATGACGATCAAACAGATTACCTAGTGCGCCTGGTTCTTAAAGCGCGCGCCGGAACCCGTGAAACTGAAAATTTTTTTGAACGTCAAATCCAACGCAAAAAATCTACCGAAACTGAAT
>CALMPX010000177.1 GCA_937871355.1 uncultured Bdellovibrio sp. | reverse complement strand
ATTGGAGCTTTGGTCCGCAAGTTCAATAGTTCTAAGTACTTAAAATCACACAAAAGTAAAAAGAGACCAAGATCAGAAATTTCGTGAAATTTCAGTTTATTTCAAGGTTTGTGAACAGATGTGAACACGCTGTTGACAGGTTTTCTCCTCTCAAATCATTGCATTTACAGAGGGAGAACTAGAGAACTAGAAATCTAGTGAAATATAGCCGGACTTTAAAAAGCTATTTGATAACAAGAAACCGGATTTCTAAGGCGTAAAATTAATCTCTAAATAAAAGCTCTTTTTTGACTGTAATCCGCTTCAATTTTCAGGACTAATTTAAAGGAGATCAATATGAACAGCATTATTCAATTTATACGAAGTCTTATCTTAGCGGCCATAATTCTTGGTGCCACAGGCACTCTTGTTGAGGCCACTGGCATCGTCGGCAAAGAAGCTGCCAAAGCCCATCAACGGGGTGGCATCAGTTTTCGATGGCTAAATCGACAATTAGTTGGAAAGTAACTATAAATTCCATAATCTATTCTAAGTTTTGACTCATTTTTTTAGATTTTTATAATGACTATATAATTCTAAAACCAAAAGGAGTCCTGTGCCAAAACTAAAGATCAGTTTATACATTTTTCCAATGATTGAAATTTCAATTTTCGATGAATCAAAACCCGAGAAATTAATTAACAAAAAAGGTAATCTTATAATTTGTCCAATCCAATAAAATGGATTAAGCCACTTTTTCCATTTCTGTTTATCCCAATAAGCATATATGCCAATAGAACGATCTATTAAATCATATAGCCAAGATTCTGAAATCTGTAATTTGTCCAAATTAAATATGTTTGCAATTAAGTCAATATCACCAGCAAATCCTCCTATTGCTGGAGGCGGAGCGTATTTTATTGTAGTGGGTAAACCCGATAGAAGAATATAGCTAGCCGCCATACTGCTAGATCTATTTATTTTTTCACGCAACTCATCATTATTTTCTTCTTCGTAAATTGCGCTTTTGTAATAGTTTTTCTTAGATTGATAATATATTTTCAAATCTTCCTTGAATTCGATTAAAAATCTTACCTCTTCTGACATACTTACTCCTAAATTCAATTTAAAGACTATTTTCTATAAGAAAAGAGTCAAAGATAAATTACCTATTGATAAGAAACAGAATCGTCGTCTTAACAATTATAAAATGAATTTTAATTAAACAAAACCATACTCACCGTCGTCCCCTGACCAACAGCGGATTGAACTGAAAACACGCCGCCTAGACTTTCAATAAATTGCTTCGCGTAGTAGATGCCTATCCCGTTTCCGTTTGTTTTACCTTGAGTAAAGCCCTTCATACCGATTTTTTTCAAATTATCGGGGTCAATACCACATCCAGAGTCGTTGATTTTGATTTCGACGGATTTGTCGTTCGCTTTAACTAAAATTGAAATTTCTGAATTTTTATTGTCTGAAGCCTGAATCGCATTATTCACAATATTTGAAATGGATCTTTCTAAATCTAATCCATCAATATTTTTAAGAATGATTTTTTCATTATTTGATAAGAATTGAAATTTTATATCGTTTTCAAATAAAACAGATTTTTGAGCTATTATCTCACGGATAACCGCATTTAGTTCAACTTCTTCATGACTCATAAAAATCGAAGCAGATTTTTCTTCGTGTATTTCAACTTTTGTCTTATGCATAATATCAGCAGCAATCGCCTTTACTTTATTAATCGAACTAGACAAAGCGGTTGCATGTTTTTCACTTAAACCGTTCATCTCAGCCGTTAAAATTTCAATGTTACTCATAGCGCCGCCGATATCATGCCCTACTCTTGAAGCGATTTCTGATAACAAGGCTTTGCTTTGACTTTTAATAGCTAATTGCTCGGCTGAATCTATTTGGAGTTGTTTGTTCCTCCACCAGACCGATAATTTTGGAAACTCTTTTATTACCAAGTCTGAAATCTTATCTTTCGACGTAAAATCATTGATGACTTGTTTAAGCATTTCTTCACGTCTAACAGACTCAGTTTTTTCGACTTTTCGAATCGACAAAATAAGAAATCCGATCATTAATAAAAATAAAGTGATTAAGCCTAGAAAGGCATAACTTAAAATTTTTGAGTGAACATCAAATATCATGTACATATTATCACGGCTTGGTATTCTGTAAAAAGCTCGGTAATGTAAAAAACCTACTCTTTGAGTTGTGACTTCCGATTCTACGGTAGGAATATCGTTTTGTGCTATTTCAAACTGATCGCCAAAATGGGCGCGATCTGCAACCATATTATTTTCGATCTTCACAAGCTTTACTGCTTTAATGTAATCACTCGATAAAAGGACTCTTTGATTTTTAGTCGTAGACGTTAAAAGATTTCCTTCTTGAATAGCGATAGCTTCTGATTTGGCCCAGCTTAATAGTAACTCATGACCAACTGATTTAAGATAAAAATCAAATACTAGATACAATAGTAAAATAGCAAGACTTACTACGATTAAAAACATTTTAACCGATTTCCGATTAGTTTGATTAACTAAAGACACAATCTCTCCATTTTTCCACCAATGAAAGCAGGCTGATTTTCAAATAAACAACGATGAACGACATAATCGTCCGACATCGAATGCTCAATAGCTTCATCAATCAATAAACTCGGTAACACAATGGACTCATTTCCTTCCGCCGCTAGACGCTTAGAAACGATCTTACTCCCATGACCTAATCCGAAAAATACCAACCGCTGTTCATAAAATGATACAGCTGATATTTTCTTTTCTTTAACTTTCAAAATTGCCAGTCCATGGCGATAAAGTTCATCCATTGATCTCAACAACACATCATTTACATCTGAACCACATGCACCACCGGAGATAAAACCGCCCGATTTTAAATGTGCGATTAGAATCAAAACTGTTCTATCTAGGTGATTTTGAATTTTAGGACGAATAACAAAAATTTCAGCTATCTGACACTCAGCCATAATATAATGACTGTATTTAATTAATTCATCATTCATAGATTCAAAACGTATTGAATTAATCTTAAAACCGATTTGGTCATTATCCCACCAAGTTGACCAAACGTAGCGTTCGGTAGCTTCGGATAAAGCTGCCTCTCGCGCTTTAAAACCTGCATCTTCATAGCATTTAGGGTAAGCAGCAAAACCGTCTGAACGTTCCGTCATACAAGATTTTAACCCGTTCTTATGACCTTCGATAAAGGCCTGGTGCTCTGCTCGTTCTGATAACGCTTTCATTAAGGCGATCTCGGGACAAGTCGAAAATCCAGTCGTAGATTGATCGGCCATAAGGCCGTCAGTTTTAACGTCATGGCATTCAACCCAAAATCGACCACTGGCGGTCGCCACATTAATATTCTTAGGAAGTCTTCCTTTTGATTTGAAAGCTTGAATCATTTTTTCGGCTATTATTCGATCAGCTAAATCATCTTCTTTTTTATTTATCATTCACTAATCCATTTTAAAAACTTGCCATGGAGCAGGAGAAGTAACCGAAACCGGAGCCTCAGCTAGTAATGACTTATTATTTGAAGCATAGAACCGTCTAACATGCGTAAACACATTAAATATAGCTTGTTTAAAAATATAACGATTTACTTCTTTATAGGATTCTTCATTCGTATCCATTTTTAATTTACGAATTTCAGACTGAAGTTTTTCATCTTCGGTAACAAAGTTAAGAACTTCATGCATATTCGGAGTTAACAACATTTGAATATCACCTACGGGGTCCAAAGCCCAGAACCCTGTTTGAAAACTTATAGCTGCAATTTTTCCCTTCATAAACAAATCATCTTCAATTTCTTGAGTTTCAGTAATGATCGGTTCTGTTTTTCTAACTCCCATTTCGTCAAAAACTTGACTCATGATTTCAGCAAACAAAGACTTTTGACCTTCAGGCGCCTTACTCCAATAAATAGGATCTTTATTAAATTTATCTTTACACTGAGCTATGACTTCTGGGGTTAACTCCGAACCTAGTAATGATTCTAATTCCGGCTTATTTATAAATCCGGGCAATAAATCAGTCACAAAACTCGATTCGATTTTTCGAGATCCCTGAGCCATTTTTTCATAGGTTTTTCTATAACTTTGAGCGAAATATTGACGGCAATGTACGTCTTTAAAAGCTCCAACATGTGAATTTAACGTCACAGCGGCCATACGCGAAGTCGGCATGTACTTAACTGTTAGCAAATTTCTGATCGTTTTCATATCTTCG
>CALMPX010000176.1 GCA_937871355.1 uncultured Bdellovibrio sp. | reverse complement strand
GTTTGTTTAAGTTATATGCGACTGTCATCCTTTTATTCAGTTTCAATAGCGCTTTTGCCCAGCAGAGCTGTCGTGACTTATTTCGAGACACTCTTGTTATTGAGAAAAAAACTGAACTGGTTGATCGAAAATCATCAACCGTAAAAGACTTTACATCGTTAAAACCATCTGACTTATTAACGCCAGAGTTTATAAATAATTTAGAGCAAGGGATCGGCCCGGTTCAGATCAGCTTTTCTCATGAAAGTTCAAATTTAAAAGAGCAACTAGCCGGTAAAATTTTTAAAACAGAGACTTCGCCTCAGGACATGAAGTCATTGTCTGTGAAAATTACAGCAGGAAAAGAAGATGTTGTTCATTTTACTGTCTATTTTGAAAAGAAATCTGAATACGTTGCCATAGATGGTTTAGAAGTTTCAAATCCTATGGATAAACAAATTGAAAATTTACATATGAGTCAATCGTCTAAAGGCGTGCCGATGACTGAATTTAACAAAGCTAAAACCATGATCGTCAGCTTGATTAAAAAACAAGGCTGGCACGGAATCTTGTGTCGAGGAACGACTCATTATTTAGTCTCGATGCTCTACCAGAGATTTATTGGTATGCGGCCAACACAAAGCTCGAGTAAGTATTATAGTTACCTGGATTCAATTAGGAAAAATTTTTCATCATCCAAAGTTTTTTACGAAGCTTTAGGAAGCATAAGACCTGATATGCTGATGGTCGGCATCGAGCAAGCTTGGGCCACAGTTAAAAATCAAGAAGATATGGTGGAAAAAGGTTTTTCTGCTATTTATAAAGATGATCAAATCGTCGCCGTAACTTATTCGGGGCGACTCAGTCATAATGAACCCAGAACATATATCATTGATCCTTTTGATGCCGGAAAATCCTTTATGCATTTGTCACGTATGATGTCGCTGGGACAAACGGAATTGGTTTTAAATTTTTAAAATATAAAGATTGAAAAACTAATCAACGGCGCTGCGTTTTCATTTTGATTGAGACGACGATCTAAGAATTCATGAGATTTAATTAACACCATTTATAAGCCGCAAGCCTGACGCTGATAATTTAAGCATCGCAGATGTTCTTATTTTGAAAGTTGCAAAACTTTTGAGTGTTCAAAGAGCGATTGATGATTAAGATCTGTATTTTTTAATATGCGTTTAATGAATCTGTAGACTTTTTTTTTCGTTGTGTATACCGTGTTGAAAATATAATCATTTTTAAAAACATAGGAGATTTTGTGAAAAATATATTATTTGTCGTGTTCGCACTGTTTTTAAGTTCTGCGAAGGCCACTGAAACAGTGAAACTTTATGATTATCTTAGAAAAGACCGATGCAATCCGGTAGCAGGTCACAGTGTTCCTTGTTCACTCGCATTCAGTAAAGAAGCTATTTTGCTAACGATAGAAGATGTTGCGGGTCAAGACTACGCTTATGGATCATATGAAAAATCTGAGCCTTATTACGACGACAGGGAAATCATCAGATCTTATGATGTTCTTAAAGAGGATGGAATTTATTACTTTCGATTTGTTATTCAGGTCTCCGAAGCATATGCAGGTGGTAAAGTTATTATTTTTTCAAAAAGTTTTTTTTCGATCACAACATCTGATCCCACAAATTTACATTCGGTTGTTAAAGGCGATGATGTCATGTTTGCCGATGATGGAAATGTTTTTTATCCTATAGCGTTGGGTGTATCGGCAGATCAGCAGTTGATTGATGCTCTTGTTCCTTAGAAAATAAATAAAATTTAAAACAGATGGCTGATTCTGACACTTTGGCACTAGAAGCGTTTAGCGCAGCCAGAAATATCTCGAATTCAATTTACAAACTTGCGAAGATTCTCAATCTAAAATAATTCAAAGTTTTGAGATGGTGTCAAAATTTTTTCGACTCGTTGATGATCAACCACCGGTTCAATAATCATGATATTTTTATCGCCTAAAACTTGACCGCTAAATTTCTTAGTCTGCGGATCGCGTTTGAGCAAAACAGATCCATCTTCGTCAACGCCAAGGCCTGTGAAATTTTCCGGAGCAGCAGCCATGTAGGCTCGCAAACGGTCTTCGCGTTTACGTTTGAAAAAATGCTGATCGATCACTGATTTAGGCAAAAAACCTAAACCACCGACAAGGTCTCCGGTGTCACCGGTCATCATTAATTCCGCTTGAACCGCTGTTCCAGCAGAAGTGCCGGCGACCGGAATATGTTTCTTCCAATAAGTATGTTGAAGAGCATCGAGTATTTGGGGATCCTTATTTAAAATATCCATAATCAGAACTTGGCTTCCGCCGGAAAAGAAAATATGAGTGGCTTGAGATAAATCGTTTATAAATTTATTCTTTTCGTAGGTATTGGTAATATCGCGGCTGTATAAAAAATTTTTGACTCCGACACCACTTAAATCATCTTGCAAACTTTTTTCATACTCTGCTTTTTTTGTGGCTGAGGCCCAGGTGATGATGAGGACATTTGGTTCTTGCTTCGTATTTACCTTGAGCCATTCTTTCAAGGCTACCGGAGGTCGCGCACCACCGCCGACCAACAGCAAGGTCTGTTGGGCTTCAGCATTCAATGCGACGGTCGTCACAATAAGGTAAATAAAGAAGATCATGAATAATTTCATATTTTGTAAGGAATTTAGCCGATATGGCATGTCTTCACAAGTTATTCGAGCAACTTGATCTATTTACAGTAATTTTAGTTGTTCGGCATGCTGACTTTTGAGCAATCAATGGAATAATCAGCTTTGAGATTGGTTTGTCCCGGTGGCTTTTCTTGGATAAATATTTTTGTTCCACTGCGATTAAAATACCAGTTAGCAAAGACCGTGCTGGCCGAAACTAATTCGCCTTGTGAGGTTTGTTTTTTTAATGAAGCCCAGGCTGCATTTCCGGTCCAGGTATGTTGAGCCGAGCGCGTGCTGTAAACGCCGGAATAAAACTGATTTTGAGATAATTCTTGACGTAATATTTGAGCGTGATTTTCCATCCACGAAAGTATCGAAGCATTGCTCGTGCATGAATCAACGGTGTTCGCGTAATAATTTAAAATAATATCAAACTGATCGCGCGTAATAAAATAAGGTATTTGTTGCTGACGAAGACTTTGTAAAACATTTTTGATTTGAACGCAGGTTGAAATCGAGTTTCCATTTTGGCTCAGGCATTCCTGTGTCGGGGTGGCTCCGGTAAAATTCATAAAAGTGTTCATGACGTTAATTGCCTCAACGGTGTTCGTCACAGGACTTTTTTCTGGTAATTCAAAAATACCATCAATCAGTGCAATCATATCAATATTTGATGGAATCATTTTTTTAACTTCGATGGCATTCTGGGCCGCACCCATACCACCAGCCGATTCTCCGGACCAAATTAAGTGTGTGGCCGAATTCAAATTTTTTGTCGTGATCAAATCAGAAATGGTTTGTTGAATAATATTACGCCCTTGATAATACCATTTATTATTGGGATTCGCGTCAGTCCATTTTTTGAATTGACCAGAGGCACTCCATAAGTCGCTCGAACAATAGGGAATAGCGACATGATTGTAACTATAGAAATCAGGATTTTCATTTGGTTTTTTAGATAAAATTCCTTTAAATAAACTTTCATCAGCAATATTTAAATAGTTTTGAGAACTTATTAAAGTGTTACTATTGCTTTGACCAGTTAAAATTTGACTCAATGCTGTCGTCAAATTCGTTTCTCCCGTGACAGCTCTGAGTGGACAAGAATATTTTTTTTCGTTGCTGACATTTAAATGATTCGAGCTGCCGCAGCCTCCGCCGCCTTGAAGCCAAATCACCCAGCGGTTGGCACCTTTTCCTGTACCCGGTCTAAAATAGTAAGCCGCAGGAGAGCCATCATTACACTTAGCTCCGCTGAGATTAAATTTAACCATTTGCGCGGTCGGCTGTGGATCGCCGTTTGAGCTTTGACGAATATCAGAATTGAGCTGAGAAGCGTTTCCCGTCGAAGTCGTTGTTGGATTCGTATTTTGTGGACTGCAATTTTGAAAAGTTAAAACAATTGCAAATGTGCCTATAAATAAAAAAATAAAATGAAGACGTTTCATCAAGTTATTTATCGGTTGATTTACGAGGAATCATGAGTTTTTAAGTCTCATTTTGAAACAGATGGTGCCCAGTGAGGGAGTCGAACCCCCATGCCTCGCGGCGCTAGGTTCTAAGCCTAGTGTGTCTGCCAATTCCACCAACTGGGCACAGACGAGTAACAGACGGCTAAGTTAACCGTCTTTTTTTGAAAAAACAAATAAAATTTCGTTTTATGAGGGCCTAAGTAACATTTATCTGTATAGATTCTTAACATCTATTATTAAAAAGTGCTTTGGTTTAAGCTTCTATTTTTTATAAGGAGCTATATGTTAACTTTATTCAAAGGCTTTTCGATCGTATTAGTTCTATCACTATTTAGCTGTGCTTCAGGCTCTAAAAAAAATCAAGCGACGAAGCCTCTTGCTGTAGCAGGCTCTCAGTATGATGATATTCTTCCGCTCACGTCTTCTTATCAGGTGACGGGTAAAGAGATCGAAGTAAGACTTATTAAGTTCCATTCAGATTCTAAAATGATTTCTGTGGAGGATTTAAAAGCTCAAGCCGTAGCCGGAGCTATTGCGGATTGCGCCCATGATAAAAAATGGGTAGCGGTGGTTTTTGATGTGACTGACATAGCGGCGTCGAAGAAAAAATACTTATCAAAAGAATTGCAAAAAAGTAATGAAGGGAAAGATGCTGTAGCTACGTATCGTTGTATGCCAGAGTTATGGAGATTAGACGGAATTCATGATGTAGAACCTGTTCATCAAATTATTAAACGTGAGCTTCCAGATGTTAGAGGAGGACTTATGGTTTTTGAGACTGATGAAGAGAGCAAAAAGATTAAGCCCAATGATATTCTTTGGATGATAAATGATCGATATATTTTAACTCAATCCAAAGGAAAAGATATTTATGGAGAATATGAAAGGTTAGTTACGGGAAACTCTATGATGAATGATAGGCATCAAGTATTAGTGACAGTTCTACGAATTAAAAATATGAAAATAACAAGTCCTAAAGACGGTTCTATATTTGTAGTTCCTGTAAATACAGTTAATGAAACGAACGTAGTTAAAAAGAAAAATACAGATCTCATGATGAAGGCTTGCGATGTTTCTTTTAAATTAAACCTTGAGCAACTTCCTCTGTGTAAAAAGTTGAAAAATAATCCTGAATATTTATTTTAGTAGTTCTGTAGATGCGGAAAAAATGCTAGCTGGTGAAGTTTCTTATACCGGTCTAACACTTGAATATACTTTGGGTTGGACGTTTTAAAAAGGTAAAAAATTGGTGCGCGAGAGGGGACTTGAACCCCTACACTGTTAAGCACAGGCTTCTGAGACCTGCGTGTCTACCAATTCCACCACCCGCGCAACACAGGCAGAGAGTAACAATTTTTCTTCGAATAAAACAATAAATTTCCTGGAAATCGATAATCGGATCGCTTGTTTCAGATAAGCTTATAAGTTCAATTTAAGCTGTACAGTCGGTCTTGCTGTCTCCCAAAAGAATACAATTCTACTGACCAACGTAGGACCCAAAATAAAAGCACTTGAATAGTACAGTGAAAAACTGTACTATGGAGCTATGATTGAATATTCGAACTCAGATTTTATTAACAAGATTCGCAGTAAAACAGCTCAAAAAGCTTCCCAAGAACATTTTGGCTGCTTATTACACTTGGGTAAAAACGATTGAGCTTGAAGGAGTCAGAAACACAAGAAAGCTTTCCGGATATCACGACGAACCTTTGAAGGGTGATAGAAAAGGCCAACGTTCGGTGAGATTAAATAAATCATACCGAATTATTTATGAAGAAACGAATACGGGAAGTATTATTATAATTGTCGTACAGGAGATAAATAAACATGAGTACTAGAGATGCTATTTCGGTTTTTGAAAAAAATAGTGGACCATTCTCTTTCGCAACATTTATTTTGGGAGTCAGAACCACGCTTGATTTAAACCAATTAGAAATGGCTCAAAAGTTAGGTTTATCAAAATCAGCATTATGTGAATTAGAAAAAGGCCGCACATTGGTCAGCACTCAAACGGCCGTAAAATATGCCAAGAAAGCTGGATTCTCTGTAACATTAGCGCTTGAGGCTTGTCTTCAGGATCAGTTAAACAAAGCAAATGTAAAAAAGCGTGTTTACATTAAAGATGTGGCCTAGAAAACAGATGGTGCCCAGTGAGGGAGTCGAACCCCCATGCCTCGCGGCGCTAGGTTCTAAGCCTAGTGTGTCTGCCAATTCCACCAACTGGGCACTTATAAAATAAAAAAACTATGAAGTTAATTTTTTGTATTCAGGAGCACGCATTAAGTTGGCTAATTCTTTTTCTGTATCCATTTCGATACGAACCAACCAGCCATTATTATTAGGATCGTCATTTAAAGATGAAGGATCATCAATTAAAGATGAGTTTACTTCGATCACCGTGCCTGAAACCGGGGCATAGAGATCAGAAACCGCTTTGACGGATTCAACGACGCCGAAAGCTTGGTTTTGAGTTACTTTTTGTCCTTCTTCGGGAAGATCAACGTAAACAACTTCGCCTAATTGGTCTTGAGCAAATTCAGTGATTCCCACAGTCACGA
>CALMPX010000175.1 GCA_937871355.1 uncultured Bdellovibrio sp. | reverse complement strand
AGCCGTACGAACTCCTAGCCCTGTTTGGACTCCGGTCGGCGTCACCGATTGCTCACCGGAAGCTTGTCCCGGGTCTTTAAGATTGTGATAAATAAGATCTTCAAATTCAGCACGTCCTTTTTTAAAGCCTGTTGTACTCACATTGGCAATATTATTGGCGATCACATCCATATTACTTTGTTGTGCGATCATTCCCGTTGCTGCTGTATTTAAACTTTTTATCATGCAAACTCCCTTTTAAAAAAATATAATTAAATTGATTCTAAAAGCCTGATTAACCTTTAGTATTACCTACTTGATTAATCGCTTTATCTTCCATCTGATCGTAAGCCTGAATCGCTTTTTGAGTTCCTTCAAAAACTCGTTGAGCCATAATCATATCTGTCATCTCCGCTACGATATTCACGTTACTCGTTTCCAAATAACCTTGCTTTAATGATGGTGTTTTCATTTGCACCACATCAGGAGTCATATTCGATTTGTACTCATAAAAACTACCGCCTACTTTTTGCAAAACTTCAGGATTGTTCAATTTAACTACCGATAACTTACCTAATTTTTTTTCACCGTCGAAAACTTCACCTGCATCTGAAATGTAAGCTTGAGCTGTACCAGAAAATTGGGCGACCGAATTTCTTTTTTCTTCTGCATCTTGCGGTGCACTTTCTTGATTGTCCGCATTGACGACTACAGTATGGCCATCCTTAGTCACTAAACGACCTTCATTATCAATCGTAAAATTTCCAGCGCGCGTGAGTTTAACTCCATTAGCTGTGGCAATTTCAAAAAATCCTTCACCGTCTAAAGCCACATCTAATTTTCCATCTGTGCGTTTTAAACTGCCTTGTTCAAAATTCGTATAAGTACCGGTCGAATCAACAAAGCTTTTGTCCGTTCCGTTGTTGTCGTAGAAACTTGTCATTGAAGCTGAAATTTTAGGAACCTGAATCACTTCTGGATTTTTCTCTATGGCCGTTAAATACTCGCCAAAGGTCTGTTGATCTTTTTTGAATCCGGTCGTGTTAACATTCGCTATATTATTGGCAATCGTATCAATTTTTAGAGCCTGCGCCATCGATCCACTCAATGCTGCATAGATTCCTTTAAAACTCATACCTGGACTCCTTACGTTTAAAACTTTTTTATCTCAATAGTGAAATAGAGCAACCAAAGTGCCACTTGCAAATAGGTCTAGGCTTTTTTAAACAAATCGATAAGATCGGTTGTATTTATTCTGAAATAATTTTTTTTATAAAATACCGACTAGACCTGTCAGAATTTTGGCTAAGGCCAGATTATTCATGTCAAAAATAGATACCCGACTTTCGTGATGCCTCGATTGAATGCGCTATTTGATTAACAGCCATTTTCTGTAATAATTATTGGAATGAAATCTATTTCGTTGTCGTATCTTTTTGGCCTCATTTGTTTAGTAAACATACCTTCTGTTTCTCAGAGTGCCATTTTAGAAAAGTTCAAAACTTCTCAAAAAACAGAAAATACAAAAAATGAAACGCCGACCGCTCAGCTTTCTTTAAAACAAAAATTGCAATTATTAGAAAAAAAACAAAATGGCAAAACGGACCATTTTATTTTTGATTTGCCTGTCACATACAACGCTAAAGTCAGTCGCTGGATTACCTTCTTTCAAAATAATGGAAAAAACTTTTTCCGTGATTGGTTAGAAAAATCAAACAAATATATGCCGACCATTCAAAGCCAACTTAAAGCGGCCGGTTTACCGACAGATTTAGCTTATATGGTGATGATTGAAAGTGGTTTTTCAGCAACTGCGGTGAGCACAGCTCAAGCCGTTGGCCCATGGCAGTTTATAGGTTCCACTGGGAAAAGTTACGGACTCAAACAAACCCACTGGTTAGATGAACGACGTGACCTTAACAAAAGCACTCAAGCGGCTGTCAAATATCTCAGTGACCTTTATGCTGAATTTGGATCGTGGTATTTGGTGGCCGCCAGTTACAATATGGGTGAAGGCGGATTACGCCGGCGAATTAAAAAATACGGAACTTCAGATTACTGGGAATTAGTTAATCGCAATGCACTTCCTCAGGAAACCCAAGATTATGTTCCTAAGATTCTAGCGGCCTTGATGATTGCCAAAGCCCCTAATCTCTACGATTTTCGTGATTTAGAACATGCTCATCCCGTTAACACGGAATTAGTATTAGCTCCATCAGGAGTTGATATCGATCTGTTAGCGGATCATTTAAATGTCACTCGTAAGTCCCTTCGTGATTTAAATGCTCAATTAACTGCAGGTTACATTCCTCGTACTGTTCCTGGCTACACCATTCGCGTTCCTGCGGGTTCGTCGCTCTTAGCTAAAGATTATTTTCGTGTTCATGACAAAAAGTTTTTGCTAGACTAGCGAAATGCTCATCATACAAAAATACGGCGGAGCCACTCTTGAAACTCCTGAAAAAATTAAAGCGGCCGCTCTTCGTATTGCTAAAACTAAGAATAATGGTCAGCAAGTGGTTGCTATTGTCAGTGCTATGGGACAAACAACCAATCAACTTTTAGATCTCTCTCAGCAAGTTTCCAAAAAGCCCCTTTTACGTGAATTAGACATGCTTTTATCTGTGGGTGAACGCATCAGCATGTCTCTCATGAGCATGGCTTTGAATGATCTCAATCATCAAGCGATCAGTCTCACTGGAAGCCAAGCCGGAATTTTTACCGATGATGCCCATGTCAATGCCATGATCCGTGACGTGAAAGCTCATCGCGTGACAGAAGCCTTACAAGAAAATAAAATTGTCATCATCGCTGGCTTCCAAGGAGTCAGTCCCAAAACAAAAGAAATTACGACATTAGGACGTGGCGGGACAGATACCACAGCTGTAGCTATGGCTTCATTTTTAAAAGCTGACCGCTGTGAAATTTTAAAAGATGTACCCAGTGTTTTCTCAGCTGATCCTAAGTTAGTCAAAAATGCGAGACCTCTTCATAAACTCAGCTACCCTATTTTGCTCGAAATGACTTACTGGGGAGCCAAAGTTCTTCATTACCGTTCAGTCGAGTTAGCCTTTATGAATAAAGTTAAATTGTACGTCGGCCCGGCGGCTGAAAATGATGAAGATACAAATCAAGGAACCATTATACAAGAGGACATTATGTTTGAATCAACAAAACCCATTGCCGTCAATTCCCATCAAAGTGTTTTTGCTATTTCAATAAAAAATAAAACTCAATCCGAAGCGATTGAATTATTAAACGAAGATTTCAAACGCAATCAAATCGGAACACCGCAAATTCTTTTTGGAATAAGTTCAAATACAAATGAAATTCTATTATTCGTCACAGCTCCGCATGAAATCATGACAATGATTAAAGATTTATGTTCAAAAAATGAAAACCTTAAAATCGAAAATCCAAATCTCTGCTCTGTCAGTTTGACTTGCACCGGTTCAAGCCTAAACGAAGTCTTAAATCAATGCCAAAAAAAATTAGCCGAGCAAAATATCCAACCTAAATATTTTACTCAATCAGCCATGAGCCTCAACTTTTTCATCGATAACGACAAAAAAAATCAAGCGATTCAAATCCTTCACAGCCTGATCTAATCCCCAATAAAAGAAAAAAACTGAATTCCAACGGAATTCAGTTTTCAACAACGAACCAAAAAATTTATTCAAAGCGAAAAGCCCCTAGAGGCGTGAGAAAGCTATAACCCTACTTATCAATAATCAAAGTATTATACTGATTATTATACTGTATGTTCATCATTTTAAAGATATCCATATTTTTCTTACCAAAACAGAATTCGGCTCCTTTAGCATCAACAAAACACGATTTCCCGTTGCTCGCAATACCACGTAGACCATTTTTTCCAACGACAGGTTTTAAACTATTCGGGTTTGCGGGAGTTGTCGCTACAGAAGATTTTTTTCCATTCGTACTGATTCCACCACCGAATAAACTTCCGGCCGCATTTTTTAGATTTTGAAAAACTCCGCCAAATAATCCACGATCTTCTTCTGTGCCAGCGCCCGCTTTTCCATTTTTACCTTTACCATCAGCTGCCGCGGTTCCGCCTCCGCCACCAGAATTAGCTGCAGCAGCCGGAGCAACTATTGCCTGTGAAGCCGTATCAGCCACAGGTTTTTGATCTAATGGATTTTTTTCTGAACCATCATTCAAACTTAAATCTAATCGGTCACTACCACCACTACTTACAGCTGATGGTTTTGTGTTAAAATCACCACCACCTAAAGAAGGAAGATTTTGACTAGGAACATTTGTTTTTTCAGCCATTTGCGAACCTGCTCCGCCTTTACAACCAGCCGCATTGGGATCTGCCAGACAAGCACATTGAGCATTGGTCGGATTCGTCGCACAGTTCACTGGACAACCAGCCGCATTGGGATTCGACGCACAGGTATTGGTCAATGGTACCAACTGAGGTTGAGAGGAAATTGTTTGTTCACATTGAACAGCGGCCTTATTGGCGCTGATATATGCCGCGACCCCTTGAGTAGCCGATTCTAAAAGTCGTACAGCCGTGCCTTCCTTATCTTGAAAACATTCTTCATCAACACCTTCAGCAACTTCTGCTAATTTTTCAGCTTGATCAATTAATGTTTCCTGCCCGTTGTTTCCTGGGCCGCCTTCAGCATTACAAAGTTTTGCAATTGTATCTGCGTCATAATTTTTAACTTCAGCGCACGCACTCTGACACTGAGCCAATTCATTTTTACAATTCGTTTCAATCGCACCCATAGCATACCCAGAAGCTGCACTTAAATACCCTGCCGTTTTACATTGCTCTAAAGCCCCTTTATTAACAGCTGACGTGTGCATAGCTTGTGTCGCCACGGACAAAACACTTCCAACCGGTTGAGTAATTTTTGCATTCTTTTCGCTTTTGGAATCACATGTTTTAATGGTCTCAGTAGAAATATCTTTACAAGAATTAATTTTATTTTTCACTTTTTCAAGACACGGTAAAACCGGTTCGTTAAAGGTGTCCTTAGTGGAAGCTTGAGCCTTCGGAGGAGTTTTAGGACAATTGTTCGCCTCGTAATCACGACGATACTCCAATATTTTTCCCATTTCATTTGCGTTTTTACAAACACAATGAAATTCTTTTTTCGTCGAAGAAACAGATTCGGGAACTGGATGCTCTTCTTGATTAGAGTAAACAGAACATTGTTTTGCTGTAACAGAATCATTACATTTTTGATTTACGTCATCCCAAACTTTTCCTGGGGTTTTAATACAGTTAGCTTTAGTCTGATTGGTATTAGTTGTCTTACACTCATGCTTATCGTAATCCCAATTTGCTTGTCCACAAGCCGCAATTTTTGCTGGATTATCATAACAACAGTGCGGCAAATCACTATCCGTCCAATCGCCGCCTTTGCTAATACATACCTGTTTTGTCGTACCATCAGCATCCGTATCACTACACGTACTCGTGTTAGTGTCCCATTTTGCTTGACGAGCTTCACAATTAATTTGGCCTTGAGATTTTACATTTGATTGTGTCGGTGAACTTTTTTGACATTGTTTAGCAGTTACCGAACTAGAATGAGGACAAGCACTCTCGCTGTTACCATTGACTAAAACGCAGCTCCCACTTTTTGCCGAAGCCGACATACAAAGAAAACTTTTTGGACCAACCCCATAATTACATGAAAAGGAAGTACCACATATATCCGTAATAGTTGTGGTCGCAGCCCGAGCAAAATTGTTTTCCACAAATTGGATACAAAAAAAGCTCATCAATATTAAAACAAAAGTAGACTTATTCCCCATAGTTACCTCACTCAATTGTATCGGTGCGATAAGGAGTTAACTTAAGTGTTGCTGTCCTAAAATGAGACGCTTATATTCGACCTATGAATACAGAAAAAAATATTTACGATTATAGTGTTAAAAATGCCGAAGGCCTAACTGTCGATATGTCACAGTACAAAGGAAAAGTGGTTTTGGTGGTTAACGTGGCCAGCAAATGCGGATTCACCCCTCAATACCAAGGTCTCGAAGCTTTATACAAAGAATTCAAAAACTCTGGCTTGGTTATTTTAGGTTTTCCTTGCAATCAATTTGGAGCACAAGAGCCAGGAAATGATAGTGAAATCAAACAGTTCTGCTCGCTCACTTACGACGTGAGTTTCCCGATTATGTCAAAAATCAATGTCAACGGATCTGACACAGCCCCAGTTTATGATTTTCTTAAATCAAGTGCCCCTGGCTTTTTAGGAACTGAAATCATCAAATGGAATTTTACAAAATTCCTCGTTGGAAAAGATGGAAAAGTTATTAAACGTTATGCTCCGAACACCGAACCGAGGGAAATCACCGAAGATATTAAAGCAGCTTTGGGTTAGGTTTTGCTTAGGCTGACCGCCTCGATCATGTTTATGATTTCTACGAAGAATATTTCTCGTTGGTTGAAAATCGAAAAGCTTTGCTTTTCGATTTTTTTATTTCAAGTTCAGTATTTAATTTCCCATTTCCCTAGAACTTCTGAAAGTACCCTTTCAGAAGTATCGTCCGAACCACAGCACCACTAAAAAAGTTATCCCTACAAGAGGACGAAGCGAAGCGCTAAATAAAAAAAGCCCTGCAGTTTGACTGCAAGGCTTTCAGGGCAACAACAACCTTTTTGGAGCGAATTCTCTAAAAAGGTAAATATTTTTTATTTACGAT
>CALMPX010000174.1 GCA_937871355.1 uncultured Bdellovibrio sp. | reverse complement strand
TGTTATTTTTCTTTAAAAGCTTAACGCCATTTTCATAATTCGCTTCGATAAATCCTAGTTTCTGAGCCGGCAAAGCGGTTTTATCAGTTAAAAACCACAAGTGATGAGTCAGTACACGGGGAATACGCTTCGTATTCTGTTGCAAAATATACGACAAAAGTAACGCATCGATGCCCGAAAAGCCTGAATGATTAGGTATAATAAGTACCGGTCCATGTTGCGGAATATTTTCTAAACCTTCGATTTCCAGGCGAAAATATTTTTTAAGAATTTCCATAAAAAGCCGCGGAAAAACTCTATACAACAGCTCATCTTTACTCAGAGAGAAGATATTAAATACTTTTTCGTTGGGTTTTTTAAAAAAACTAATCATAATAAAGTTATGAAAAAGTATATCATGTCTATAGATCAAGGCACTACAGGATCGAATGTTGTTATTATGGATCAGGGCGGAAGTCTGGTCGCCACCAGTGACCGCGATTTTCAGCAAATTTTTCCCCATCCTGGTTGGGTGGAACATAACCCGACAGATATCTGGAATAGTATCGAGAGCTCGGCTCAGGAAGCTTTGAAGAAGGCGGGGGTATCTGCCAATGACATTTTCACCATCGGTATCACCAATCAGCGTGAAACAGTCGTGGCATGGCGAAAATCGACTTCGCAGGTTTTACACAATGCCATCGTCTGGCAATGTCGTCGCACCTCGGATATGTGTAAGAAATTAAAACCAAAATGGTCTAAAATTATTAAAGATAAAACAGGCTTAGTTTTAGATCCTTATTTCTCGGGAACGAAAATGCGCTGGCTCGTGGAAAATGTTCCAGAAGTCGCGAAGGCTTTAAAAGAAAATGATCTGGCTTTTGGAACAATCGATACTTTTATTTTATGGAAACTCACTCAAGGTCGGTCTTATTTTACCGACGTGAGCAATGCTTCACGTATGATGGTGATGAATTTAAAAACTTTGGATTGGGACGCTCAGCTTTTAAAATTATTTAAAATCAATCGTTCCTGTTTGCCGCAGATTAAATCTTCAGCCGATGATTTTGGAACCGTTTATAATTGTAAATTTGCATCGAATCAAACCACCATCAATGGAATGGCTGGAGATCAGCAATCTGCTTTATTTGGTCAAACCTGTTTTTCCGCCGGCGACAGTAAATGTACTTTTGGAACCGGTAGTTTTATTCTGATGAATACCGGAAACAAAATTGTTAAATCAAAATTTGGTTTACTATCCACCGTCGCATGGAAAATTAAAAATGAAAAAGTCACTTACGCCCTCGAAGGAGGAGCTTTTGTATGCGGGGCGGCTGTGGGATGGTTGCGCGATGGTTTGGGAATTATTCAAACCAGCTCCGAAGTTGAAAAATTAGCCTCACAAGTTGAAACAACCGACGGAGTCGAATTTGTGCCTACGCTGACGGGTTTGGGTGCGCCTTATTGGTGCGCCGAAGCGCGCGGAGAAATCACAGGGCTTACTCGTGGTACAACCAAGGCTCATATTGCACGTGCAACCCTAGAGGCGATGGCTTTGCAAAATGCCGATATCTTGCGCGCTATGCAAAAAGATTTAAAAAAGAAAATGAAATTTCTTCGCGTTGATGGCGGAGCGTCTGCGAATAATTTACTGATGCAAATTCAAAGCGATTATTTGCAAACAGATGTGGTTCGACCGGTCATGATTGAAACCACAGCGGCCGGGGCCGCCTACTTAGCGGGAATTGGCTCGGGATTGTGGACCATGAAGGACCTTCAAAAAATTTCAAAAGTGGATCGCAAATTTGAAGTGAAAATGAGTCTTAAAAATTTAAATAAAAGATTAGTCAGCTGGAATAAAGCAATTAAAAAAGTTCGAATTTAAGTTTTAAGAGTTTTGACCGCTTTATTCATATGTTTAAGGCGAGTGGAAAGACTTTTGAGTATTGACGAAGCCCATAACGGAAGTTCGCGCAACATTTCTTGATAACTTTCCTCGGATATTTTTAATAAAATACAATCTGCGGTCGCCTGAGCTGAAGCCGAACGTTCACTTTTATCAATCATGGCTTGCTCGCCGAGCACTTCGCCAGGACCGAGCTGAGCTAAAATCACTTTTTCACCTTTTTGATTTTTAGTGAAGACGGTGACATGACCTTTTTCAATTAGAAAGAAATGAGCTTCGATATCACCTTCGAAAAAAATAATATCATCGGTCTTATAGGATATTTTAGTGATTGAGCTCATGAATTCATGGTAAAAGTGATCAACTTGAAGATCAATCTTTATTGGCAGATTTTTAATGATCGAGTCATTTTGGCCATCTCTTTAATCGTATGTTGATGATCGCTCGTTCTTAAAACAGACCAGTAGACATTTTCTTCAAGAGTGATTGATTTTTTGTTCTTCAGTTGACGGGACATAATTTTAATTCCACATCTCAAATTGAGGTAGGGGTTTAAAATCGTTTTGCGGGGATCTTCAGGAGCTAGGTTGCGATCTCGGTTCCAGTTAAACCCGCAGTTTAAACGATAACTTTTTTCATCTTGATAAGATAATTGCAATAGACCTTCACTGCGAACGCGCTGATTTGTTACAGCATCGACCTTTTTAAAATTTTTTATAGGTTCAATTGTGCTCTCGGTCGCTTTCCAATCGCTTTCAGGTTTAGCCAGAGCAGCGAAAAACTGTCCCCAGAAATTGAGTCGTTGATCTGGGCTTAAAAAATCGTAGTTCGGACAAAAAGTTTCGATGTCTTTTGCCACGTTATCATTGAGCATTGACGGCTCTTCATTTTCGATCACAGAATAAATCATTTTTGACCATTCTTTGCGTGAAACATTTTGTTTTTCCCATGCAATAGGTTCAAACTGCGAAATATCCGCTTTGACATCAGCCACTTGAATATGAAGATCCTCTACGGGAACACTCAGCTTTTCATTTGGTTTCCCACAACTCGTGAGAAACAATAAAAACAGTAAGGATGCTATAATCAGTGAATATTTGTACTCTTTCATATATATCCTTTCCTTTTAATCAGTATGTTTAATTATTCTGGCAAATTTTTAACGAGCGAGTTGATTCCGAGATCTGCGAAATTTTACTACCGACTCCATTCGTTTTAAGTACCGCCCAGTAGACGTTGCTTGACATGGTGATCAATCGGTATTTTTTAAGCTGATACGACATAATTTTAATACCACAGCGTAAATTATTATACGGATCTAAAATTGTTTTTTTAGGATCTTTTAAAGCTAGATTTTTATCTTTGCTCCAATCGAACCCACAATCCAATCTATAACTATTTTCATCCTGATAAGATAGTTGAAGCAATCCTTCGCTAGCCACCGGCATTTTAGTGACGGAATCGGGCTTGGTAAAATTTGCTTCGACCA
>CALMPX010000173.1 GCA_937871355.1 uncultured Bdellovibrio sp. | reverse complement strand
AAATCTACCTGGCTTTGAAGCCATCTTGTCTCCGCAGTATATCGAAGACAAAAAAGAGCTGGCCAAAATTATAGGACCCATCATTGGCATGACCGAAGAGCGTGTCGTAGAAAAAATTGATCGTAGTCTTAAAACTAATGGACCGTTCTCGGTCATTCGGATTAAAGAAAATTTGAATCGCGAAGAAGTATTCCGTTTAAAACGACTTCGTATTGATTTACCTGGACTTGAAATCCGCGAATCTATTGTTAGAACCTACCCGCTTCAAGAAAATGGTGCTCAGTTGTTTGGGTACGTTGGTGAAATCTCTAAGCGAGAACTCACACAGATGAAAGCAAAACAAACTATTGATCAGCCGCAGCTTAATCAAGGAGACATTCTTGGTAAAAGCGGTTTAGAAGAGTTGCTCGACGATAAAATACGCGGAAATGACGGCGTTCGCTTTATACAAGTCGATGCCCATGGACGAGAAACCATCACAAAAATTCCTAATATATATGGTAAAGAAATTACCGATTTAGAGCCGATTCATGGAAACAATGCAACTTTAACTATCGACAAAGATATTCAAATCGCTGCCTATGATTCTTTTGTTAAAAACAAGCGGATTGGTTCACTCGTAGCTATGAAAAGTAACGGTGAAATTTTATCTTGGATTAATGCTCCATCATTTAATCCCAATGATTTTGCCACCGAAGTTCCAACCAAAACTTGGAATCAACTCATCACAAATCCCTTCAAACCGCTTCGCAATAAAGCGATTCAAGATCGTTTCTCACCGGGATCGACATTTAAACCCTTTATGGCATTGGCGGCACTTCAAAGCGGTGTGATCACTGATAAAACAGTCATCTTCGCTCCTGGTCGATTTTTCTTTGGTAATCGCTGGTACCATGATCACAATAAAAATGGTGAGGGTTACATCACCGTTTACCAAGCCTTAGAAAAAAGTAGTAACGTATTTTTCTATCAAATGGGTATTAAACTCGGCATCGACAAAATGTATAACTATATCAGCTTATTAGGTCTCGGGTCCAAAACGGGAATTGAAATGCCCCGAGAAATTCCAGGGCTTATGCCGAGCGCGGAATGGAAAAAAAATAATCGCGGTGAAGAATGGCAACCCGGAGAAAATCTAAGTACCGCCATCGGACAAGGTTACGTTTCGGTGACGCCGATGCAAATGGCTGTGGCGTATAATGCGATCGCCACCGAAGGTAAAATCGTTCGACCGATGATTATCAAAAAAGTAACTGATCATGAAGGTAAAGTTTTATTTGAACAGTTCCCGTCAGAAATTCGTGATATTTCTCAACCACAAAAAAATGGTTTCTTTATTGAAACAAAGAATTTTAAAATTGTTAAAGATGCCATGCGACTTGTCGCCAATGGAGCCTCAGGCACAGCACGACACTGGAAAATTCCAGGAGTTGAAATGGCTGGTAAAACAGGAACAGCGCAGGTTCAAAATTTCTCTGCAGATCAAATTTATCAATCTTGCGAAGCACGCCCCATCATGAGTCGACATCATGGATGGTATGTGGCTTGGGCCCCTTGGGATAAACCTGAAATTGTGGTCGCCGTCCTAGCCGAACATGCCTGTCATGGAAATACTGCGGCCGCTCCAATCGTTCGTGATGTCGTGACGGCTTATTATAAAAAATATCATCCTGGATACCTGGAAGAAGCGGCCAAAAAACCCGGCGCACCGAAAGCAGTAAATCCTGGTCGAATTGAGGGTGAAAATGATTAATAACATGAATGTATCTGAAAGAAATATTTTTAGTCGCGTGAGTGTTTGGTTTTTATTTCCCATCCTTATATTAAATATTTTTGGTTTAGTTAATTTATACAGTGCCACCCATGGACCAAGTTCGACAGATGTTCAGACTTTGTTTATTCAACAGATCGTATGGCTTGTGGCCGGCTGGAGTATTTTCTTCTTTGTCACTTTCTTAGATTATTTGTGGATCAACAAATTAGTCTGGTTGATGTATATCTTAAATGTGAGTGCTTTGATCTATACGGATCTTCATGGAAAAGTAGTATTAGGTGGTCAGCGTTGGATCGATCTTCACTTTTTCAGATACCAGCCATCAGAGACGATGAAGCTGGCGCTTATTCTGATACTAGCTAAAATTCTAGTGACAAAAAATCCTGAAGGACGCGGCATGGGTCTGCGCGAATTGTTTTTACCACTCATGTTAGTTCTTATTCCCTTTGTCTTAACTGTGAAACAACCGGACTTAGGGACCGCTCTGACGCTGCTACTTATTGGCGGCACGATGCTTTTCTTTGTTAAAATCCGACATGGCATTATAGTT
>CALMPX010000172.1 GCA_937871355.1 uncultured Bdellovibrio sp. | reverse complement strand
TATAAAATGTCTTCGGATTTATTTAAAAAATCCTGCGCTGTTGTGAGTTCTTCAACCAGAATATTTTTATTTAACGGAATACCTAGATGCGAACCGAAAGTCGCAACTGGCGGCGCGTTTTCCCAAAGAAATTTTTCATGAATACATTCTTGATTACGTGTTTCATGCATTGGATAAAATATCTTATCTGCAGGGACCAAATCACAAGCCTCACCAATTCCTAAGAATTCGACAGTTTCATCGCTTTCATTTAAAAGTGTATGCGCGATATTAGTTCCGGGTTTAAAATAAACACAGTCTCCTGGTTTTAAAGTTTGAATGGTTCCGCTCAGCCAAACTTTGATTTCACCTTTTAAAATAATGGCTAATTCTTCTTCCTGACTGTGAGCATGGGGCCACGAACTGCGTTTTCCAGGGGACATCTGTTCATGCCACACACCCACTGTTTTCAAATCAACATAGTCGGTTAGTCGCACACCAGTCGTAAAAGTTTCGGTATCATTATTGTAAGAAAAGCTTTTTGAACGTTTTAAGTCTTTGATATTTTTAATGTATGAAATTTCTGCAGCATCACGTTGAAAATTTAAATTTCCCACAGCACCATTATGCCCACCTAAACTTTGCTTGGGAAAATCACTCCACCATATATTTTGATGCGTGCTTTTTAATTCATGGTTAATGGGAAAGGCACATTTATTTTCTTTTTTAGTTCGATCTCCTAATACAATCATCTCGACTTCGTCATCTGTATTGTTCAGAAAACAATGAGCAATACCTGTTCCTGCCGGGAAACCAATCGCATGACCTGGATCCAATTGATAGATGTAACCATTGATCCAAACATGTGGACGTCCTGATATAACGAAAATAAATTCCTCTTCGTGACTTTCGGCATGCGGATAAGAGGTTCTTTGTTTGGACGGAAGCTTTATCCAGTGTGCGGCTATTCGTTGTGTTTCAAAGAATTTTGTATAATCAGCATCTAACAAACCATTATTTTGTTTAAAAATACTTTTGTTCGATTGAATAAAGTTTGAGTAAGGATTCATAGTTTCCTATTTTTCTCGTTTTCAACCATCATAGCTTTAACTAATGAGCTCATCTGATCAGTGCGCGCAGAGAGTCCATCAATGACACCTTGGCGATCGTCTCGAGAACGGTTTTGCGACATTTTAAACTTAGCATCGATTTTTTCGATATGAAATTTAAAAGAAATAATAGCCGACATAAGTAATTTTTCGTTCTTAAGATCATCAGGTAATTTAAATTTCCACGGCTGAGACTGAGACTTTTCATAAAAATCGACCAACTGAGTTAAAACCGAAATCTGATCTTTAAAGTTTACTAACAATTCAATTTTTCCATGTAAATGCGCGACCGCATAATTCCAGGTAGGAACATCATGAGATTTATACCAAGTCGGCGTGATGTACGTATGAGCTCCGTTGATAATGATTGTAGCCTGCGGATTTTCCTGAAAATGCTTCCACTGCGGATTCATTTGAGCCATATGACCAATCAAAATATCTTCTTCTCCGGCCACAGTACTAAAAATGACCGGCAAATGATTGATAAAAACGGGCTGATCTTTGGGAAATGATAAGACGGTAGCAAAGCTATTATCTTGAATCAGCTTTCGCGTTTGTTGTCCATCTGCAGATAAAAAATGTTGAGGTAAATACATTAATCCATTTTCTCCAAATATTTAAACCATTTATTTTTTATAGCTTCTTCAGGATCAATCCCACGCGCTCGTGCAAATAGTAATACGAAAGCCAAAACGTCGGCGATTTCTTCTTGAAGATTAGCTTCCAAATCTGCCGGTGACTTTGCTCCTACTCGTCCGCGCTTTGTTAATTTTAAATAAGCGGAGCTCAATTCTCCCATTTCTTCCTGGATTTTAAGGAGTAGCCAATCTTGGCTTTGTTCGATTCCATATTTTTTGACGTATATATCACAAATACCGGAAATAGTTTCTGTGAGTTCTTTCATTTCCATATGTGTCCTTATGTGATTTTCTTTTTATAAACGACAGCACGAAGATTCCAACTGTTGCGTTCGTAGAATTTTTTACCTAATTCATTTTCAATGCCTGTACACAAACGCAAATTCTTACAATTATTTTTCTGCGCAATACTTTCAGCGTATTTGAGGAGTTCGGATCCGGCTCCTTGGGAACGCGCTGATTCTGTTGTCACCAGATCATCGATGTACACATGTTTTCCGTGAACATAGTCATATAAAAAACGGTATCCCATAAGAGCTATAATTTGGCCGCCTTTTTCCAAAGCCACAATTTCATAGCCATCCGCTTCGTGAGCTTTTTGGTAGATATCAACGAAGGCTTGGTATTCTAAATGGGGACGTAGTTCTTTCATAACAGGGAAACAGCGTTTTAGATCTTCTGGTTTCCTCACAAAGATCATTTGCAAATTAGACATAGAACTTATTTTTCATTTAAGCCACGCCATTTACAAAGCCTATGTCGTGCGTTAGAGTTTATTTATCGAGGTGTCTTTATGTCGTCTAAACCCTACGTTTTAAAACTGTTTTCAAGTCATATTCGCTTATTTTTATCACTGATAATAACCGTTTTGGCTTATTTTTTCTTACCAATATTCACTATTGAGCGATCAGTCGTCGCCTGGAATATAGGTACTCTTGTTTATTTAGCTTTAGTCGCAAAGATGATGCTCTCTTCGACTCAAAAAATGATGGAAACACGCGCCAATGAAGACGAAGGAAAATATTTAATTTTATTTTTAGCTTTAATGGCCGTGGTCTTTTCTCTTTTTGCGATCACTTGCGAACTAACGGCCGCAAAAGCAATCCCGGCAGAAAAAGCTCTTCATGTCGCTATGGCTGCTTTTACAATTTTATCGTCGTGGTTATTTATCCACACAGTCTATGCGCTTCATTACGCCCATGATTACTATAATAAAGTCTCCGGCGGCTTCGCCGAAGGTCTTCAGTTTCCCAGTACAAAATTACCTGATTATGCCGATTTTCTTTATTTTTCATTCATTATAGGCACCTCAGCACAAACAGCTGACGTAAACATATCTTCCCAATCTATGAGACGGGTAACGCTTTTACATTCAGTTCTATCCTTTTTCTTTAATACGACCCTACTTGCCTTAACAATTAATATAGCCTCGAGTTTGTTCTAAAACACCCCCCTATAAATAGGGAAAATTTTCATATTATGGACTTTAAAATAGCTTTATAGCATTTAATCTGAAATAAATGTGTCTCAATTTTTGCATATACAAAAAATATTCAAATAACGGAGGAAATATGTTTTTATCAAAAATAACGACTACAATAATGGCTTTACTTATCACGACGGCAGCAATGGCGCGTCCAGCAGATCCAGCGGTCGTCGCTGATGTCGACTTTACAAAATATTCAGGCTTATGGCATGAAGTGGCTCATTCTCCTAATTTTTTTCAAAAAGGATGTTTGCGCTCAACGGCTGAATATCAAATCATAGATGGTTCATCAGTTAGTGTTTATAATGTTTGCTACAAAGAAAATGGGAAAAAAAGCGACATCAGTGGCGTAGCTCGCGTGAAAGATTCAGCTGTTCCAGCAAAACTCAAAGTTAAATTTAATTTTTTCGCACGTGGGGATTATTGGATTATCGATTTAGATGATAATTATCAATGGGCCGTGGTTAGTGCGCCGAAGAAAAAAAACTTGTTTATCTTATCGCGAACATTCCCCATGGATCAGGTCGTGCTTAAAGA
>CALMPX010000171.1 GCA_937871355.1 uncultured Bdellovibrio sp. | reverse complement strand
AAATCAGATCCGGATGAACAAAAGCTCATGAAGATTATTCTTCGTGAAATTGATCGTCTGAATAATTTGATCACTGAGTTTTTAGATTATTCGAAGCCAGATAAGGCGCCAGATCAGCCCGTGGATCTTTCTTTTATTTTAGACGAAGTCGCGCAGAATATTCGAAATCATCCTGAGTTGTCTAAAAACTTAAAACTGAACATGAATATTTCTAAAGCGGTTGTTTTAGGGTTTTCGGATAAACTCAAACAAGGTTTTTTAAATATTGTCATGAATGCCGTACAAGCTATGAAAGATCAGTCAGAGCCTCAGTTGGTTATTGCCACCGAGCAAAATACTCACCATGTCATCGTCCGCATTAAAGATAATGGATCGGGTATGACAGAAACAGTAAAGAACCGTATTTTTGAACCATTTTTTACCACGAAAAGTAAAGGAACGGGATTAGGAATGGCTATCACTCATAAAGTGTTTGATTCTCATCAAGCTAAAATTGAAATTGATAGTCAAATTGGAGTAGGAACAGAATTTAAAATTATTTTTAATAAAATTTAATTATATAAAAGGGAGTTAAAGTGAAATCACGGATATTAGTTGTCGACGATGAAGAATCAATAAGAGAATTTCTAGAGATCATGTTGAAAAAGGAAGGCTATGAAGTCTCTACAGCTGAGGATGGTCAGAAGGCTAAAGAGATGCTATTGAAAAAATCATTTGATATGGTTATTTCAGATTTGCAAATGCCGAATGTAACAGGAATCGAATTATTAAAGTATGTTAAAGATAGTTATCCTGAAACAGTTTTCATGCTGATCACAGCCTTCGGCACAACGGAAACGGCCGTGGAAGCTATGAAAATGGGTGCTTACGACTACGTCACGAAGCCCTTTAAAATTGATGAAGTTCGTATGAACATCGCCAATGCTTTGAAGTCGCAGAACCTCGAGGTGGAAGTTCGTACGCTTAAAAAAGAATTAGTGCGTGAATATTCATTTCAAAATATGGTGGGTAACTCGGCTCCGATGCATGCCATTTTCGATCTGATTAAGCGCGTATCACATTCGAACACAAATATTTTAATTACAGGTGAGTCGGGTACAGGTAAAGAGGTTATTGCAAAATCAATTCATTACAGTGGTCCTTTAAAAGATAAACCGTTTGTAACGGTCAACTGTGGAGCGATTCCTGAAAACTTGATGGAATCTGAGATGTTTGGTCATAAAAAGGGTTCTTTTACGGGTGCTGTTGTTGATAAAACAGGTTTATTTGAAGTGGCGAATAACGGAACTTTATTTTTAGATGAGGTTGGTGAATTACCGTTAGCCGTTCAAGTTAAATTACTTCGAGCGATTCAAGAACGTATTATCCGTCGTGTGGGCGCCACGGATGATACGAAGGTGGAAGTTCGTATTATTGCAGCGACCAATAGAAATTTAGAAGACATGGTGGCTAAAGGCACATTTAGACAAGATTTATTTTATCGTTTAAATGTGATCAATATCAAATCACCATCATTACGTGATCGTGCCGATGATATTCCCTTACTAGCCAATTTCTTCCTCAAGAAATACAATGAACGTTTAGGTAAAAATATTGGCTCAATTTCAGACGAAGCCATGACCATCATGAAAAAGTATAATTACCCAGGTAATGTGCGGGAATTAGAAAATATGATAGAAAGAACTGTGGCTTTAGAAGCCGGTTCAACGATTCTACCGGAATCGTTGCCGCCGATGGTGAATACGACATCAGGTAGAAAAATGGCTTCAAGTAACGAAATTGAAGTCGGTGATGATGGATTGGATTTAGATAAAGTGATTGGACAAATTGAAAAAGAAGTCTTGATCAAAGCTATTCATGCCGCAGGCGGAGTTAAGAAAAAAGCGGCTAAGTTATTAAAAATATCTTTCCGTTCTATGCGTTATCGCATCGAGAAATATAATTTAGGCGTAGTTGGTGATGATGAGTTAGACGATGAATAGATTTAAATTAGTTTTATTAGGTAGTTTGATTTTGTCGTCTTGTAATACGGTGATTCCGCCTCAGTCGGAGCCACAGTTGATTAACACATCTGGTTACGCGGAAAAATTTATTGATCCGAATATGCTGGTGATCTCACTCGAAATATTCGGTAAGTCAGAACAAGCTCAATTGGCTCAAGAGTTACAAGCCAATGAATATGCTCGGATTAAAACGGCAGTTGAAACTTTTAAAATTAAAAAAGAAGATTTCATAACTGAAAATATGACGTTAAATCCTGAATACCGTTATGACGAAAAAACGCAGTCACAAAAAACAGTTGGATTTAAAGTCTCTCATCAAATGAGAATTATCATTCGTGAAATTAAAAAATCTGGTGAATTTATTGATGCGATTTCATCGGCCAGTAAAATTGATCATGCCGGTGTGAATATTAGTTCGATCGCTTGGGACAATGATACGCGGAAAGAAGTTTCAGAAAGTTTGATCTCAGATGCTGTTGCTGATGCTCGTAAGAAAGCGGACCTTTTAGCTCGTGCGGCCGACGTTAAGATTCAGGGTGTGCATAGTATTAATTATGTGGAACCAAGCTTTGGCGGCGGAAGAGAAGTGAATGGGGGATATCGTGCGAAAATGATGGCCGCCGATGTTTCGGCGCCAACTGAGCTCAGTAGCGGAGCTATTAAAATTCGCGCCGATGTGAGTATTCAGTATAAAGTGGATTAGTTGCTCAGATTTTTATTTTCGAGAGCAAGTTTCTTTTCCATGGCCTTGCTCTCGATGGCTTTTTTTAAAAAACTATTAAAATATTCAGCGTAGTAGTACATATTCAAGTACATTGACTGATTTTTACAGTCATCATTGGGATCTATGTCAGGTCCCGTTCTTTTTGTCAGTACGGCCGATGCTACGCCAATAATCATATTTTTTTTTGTGACAGGATCTAAAATCAGAGCCGGGCCACCAGAGTCTCCAAAGCAGATTCCACCTTTATTTGCTAATTGATCAATTTTAAAATTATCTTTATCAGTTTTTATCAATTCTGAAACTAAAGTTTTAGTTCTTAAAACGCCTTCTCCGGTGTTGGCCATTTCATCATCTGATTTTACGCCTGTATTTTGACCGTAACCGATAGCTAATAAACGACGAGATGGAAGAACTTTATTTTTGTTTGATTTGGGTAATATAGCGATCTTGGCTCCTTCGGGTAAGCCACCTTCAAAATGAATGACTCCTAAATCGTTTCGTTCGACGAGCAAAGTTGAAAAATCTAATTTATAAGTTTCAGTAATTTTGATGTCGATAATACGTTTTGTTTTTATAAAGTCACGTGGTCGAAAGCTCAGTGACATGCCCTCTTTCTCTTTCGCTATGCAATGGGCAGCAGTCAAAATGAGTTCTGTAGAAATAAAAGTACCGGTGCAAATTTCATTATGGCCTTGGTCATTTTCGGTGGAAATGTAGACGACGGATGCGGCGGCAGCCTCATCGTAATTTGAGTCTTTACCGCCGACGATATTCACGCCTTCAGTCGTTTTGTAAGCTGTCGTCGAGGATTTCTGATCGGCACAGCCGACAAGGCTTGCAATAAATAGACATGTGATGACGTGCAGCGGTTTGATTGATTTCATACTGGATATTCATTGCAAGTCCATGGCCGTATATAAGCGAAATGGACCGTTTTGAAACACTAAAAACGTCAATTTGTTAGACAGGGGGCAAATTGCGTCTCAAAAATGAGGTTAAAAACGAAGTTTTATTATCCATGCTTAGGTCTTGTTCATAGAGATCAGACCTATCAATTGCCAGCCAGAATATTTATGATATGAGTATCAGGAGTTTCAAAATGGTAAAAAAAA
>CALMPX010000170.1 GCA_937871355.1 uncultured Bdellovibrio sp. | reverse complement strand
AATTAAACCTTGGATGAGCAAATGATGACCATTGATGGCTAAAAAAACTAACGTAGCGAACATCACTAAGAATTGCTCCATGGCATTACCTTGTGATCCCATGAGCGGATTAAAAATTTGTGCCTGACCTAAACCTAAAGCTACTGAAATCATTTCGCCGGCCATTGAAACGGCAAAGAAAAACATACGTGTTAAGAATCCCATACATAATCCAACAATCAATTCGAGAACAGCTAACATAATAAGGTTATCTTGTTGATCAGCTACACGTGCAATTAATTTGCTATCAGCAACGGCCGTATAAACCATCATCGTTAAAACCATTGAAAATAAAACTTTAGCTGTTATCGGAACTGCTGCCGCACTAAATATGGCCGCTGACGAAATAAACGCAATCATACGAAGCATGATCAGCCCGAATGCGATTAACTGAATTTCGTTAAGCTGCGACAATTCGATCATTACTGCCCTCTAACCACAAAAGAAACACTATCAAACAAGTTGACGGTGTAAGTTCTCATGAAATCCAACATCCATGGACCTAACAAAACTAAAACAATTGCAATCACGATCATTTTTGGTACGAAAGTTAATGTAGCTTCATTAATTTGAGTTAAAGCCTGAAAAATACTGACAACAAGCCCCACGACTAATGTACTTAACAAAAGAGGCGCCGATAACATCGCTATCGTTTTCAATGCATCTTGACCAAGCTGTAAAATTATATCGTCGTTCATCTAAACATCCTTGTTATTTATATCAGTTAAAATCCTTTTAACTTAAAACTCATTTTGAAATATAAAATTTCAACCAAAACTTTTGACCATCGAGCCAATCAGCAGGCTCCACCCGTCCACGAGGACAAAAAGCATAATTTTAAATGGCAACGAAATGACCGCTGGAGGGACCATCATCATCCCCATAGCCATCAAAACGCTGGCCGCTAAAATATCAATAATGAGGAATGGTAAGAAAATAATAAAACCGATCATAAATGCGGTTTTTAACTCAGAAACGATAAATGAAGGAATAAGGACTAACGTGGGAACATCAGCACGTGTTTTCGGCTGTTCCAATTTGGCCATTTTAACAAATAAACTTAAATCTTGATCCCGCGTTTGTGAGAACATAAAACGTCTTAATGGAGCTAAAGCATTATCGATAGCTAAATCCTGTGAAATTGTTCCATTAATATAAGGGTTAACGGCTTTGTTATTAATTTCCTTAAATGTCGGATTCATAATAAAGAACGTTAAAAACAACGATAAACCAACTAATAATTGATTGGGCGGCATCTGCTGTACGCCCATCGCTTGTCTGAGAAAAGAAAGAACGATCAAAATGCGGGTAAAACCCGTCATCATGATTAAAATAGCCGGGGCCAAAGTTAAAATGGTCATCATAATCACAAGCTTAATTGTGCTGACGACTTCGGTTGGATTTGATGCGGTCTTAAACCCTAAGTTAACAGTTGGCAATGTGACTTGAGCTAAAGCAAAACGACTCGCAACCAAGGCGAGTATAAAGACGATCAGCATCGAGTACTTTTGCTTTAAAAAATTTTTCATTACTGTATATTCCTCATCGATTTAATTTTTTCAGATACAGTTGATTTAATTCCTTCGAATGAAAAATCATCAGTTTCTATATCTTGATCAGTTAACTGTTCCGTCATAGATTCATCGAAATCTTTTGGAAGAATTTGCGGCAACTCGTCATCTAGTAAAGCTAAAGTCTTCATCATCGAAATATTTTGATCTGTAATACCAATGAGCATCGACTCTCCAGCTACTCGAATGATCGCCAAGCTTTTCTTTGGACCCAAATAATGCTGAGATAAAATTTTAATTTGCATATTTGATTTTCCTGGCTTGCTCGTATGCGAAAAACGACGAACAGCATAATAACCTGCTCCAGCTAAAGCGATTAAAATTCCAATCGTTAAAATAGCTTTTTGTCCACTTGCTCCTTGAGCCTCATTTTTTCCAGCCTCAGCGATTTTTAACGGAATTTCGCTTTCAGGTGTTGTTACAGCGCTGACCGTTGTTTCAGTGGTGGCTTTTATGACTTCTTCTGTGGCGAAGGCTGAAATTGAAGAGGACACTAAAACTGTAAATAAAATGAATAATATTTTCATGTTCTTCATTATTTTAACTGCTCAATTCTTTCTGTCGGACTAATGATATCTGTTAAACGAACTCCGAATTTTTCATTGACGACGACGGCTTCACCGCGCGCTATGAGTTTGTCATTAACTAAAACTTCCATGGGCTCACCGGCTAATTTACTCAACTCAATCACAGACCCTTGAGTTAAATTGAGCAACTCATTCACGGGCATTTTCGTGCGGCCTAATTCAACCGTTACGCGTAAAGGAATATCTAAAATCAAATTTAGATTTTTTTCCTTTGTTACTTCTTCTTGCGACATATGTTCTCCCTGTTTTTCGTTAACTTATTCTTTTATTTATTTTTCAATCGGTCTTGTTACTTGAACAGCCACGGTCCCGTGGTGAACGCCGTAGTAGCCTTTAAACTTTTTAACTTCTTCCACGAGTACATCTAATTCACCACTTGAGTCTTGCGTTAAAGGAATAATGTCTCCAACTTTAAGATTCATTAAATCTTTCAATTTGATTTCGTTTTCACCTAAATTAACGCGAATATCGACATCTGTTTCTAATAATTGATCTTTAATAATTGATGTCCATAATTTTTTATCGGTTTGATCTGATTCCACTTGGAAACCAGTTGATAGTTTTTGTTTAATAGGTTCAATCGTTGCATAGGGCATAACAATGGCGATGGTCCCGTTAATATTTTCTAATTCAATATCGAAAGTTGAAGCGATCACCACATCCGTCGGTGGAATAATTCCTACAAACTGCGGATTGATTTCAGTTCTTTGAAATGAACAATCAATAACTTCGATTGTTGACCAAGCAGCTTCAAGATCTCCAATGGCCAGCTCGACAACTTTTTTGATAATCTGCAGTTCAATCGGGGTAAACTCTTTACCCTCAATTTTAACAAAAGGACGATCGGCTCCTCCAAAAAAAGAATCGACAAGAGCGTAAGCTAATTTTGCCTCTAATACGAATAAAGCCGAACCTCGTAGATTGTTAAAACGAAGTACGCTAATACAAGTTGGAATAGGCAAAGTATTAATAAATTCACCATATTTAATGAATTCAGTCGAAGTTAATGAAATCGAAGCAATTTTTCTTAAGGCCGATGACAATGATACACGAAATGAACGCATGAATTTTTCGTAGATAACTTCTAACTGCGGAAGACGTCCACGAATAATTCTATCTTGGCTTGTCAAATCGTAGTTAACGATATTGCTGTTTTTAGCCGCGGCACTCGTTGGTTTTCCATTCCCATTGCCGTTACCATTTCCACCCTCGACAGGAACATCTCCATCACCGACTGCGGCGAGTAAGGCATCAACTTCGTTTTGTGATAAAACTTGATTCATAGCTGTTCTTTCCTTTAGTTGTAGATCAACTCAGTAAAATACACGTTCGAAACTTTGCCTTTAACAAGAAAGGTATTAATATTATCTTTGATTTCATTTCTTAAATAATCTTTGCCTTCTTTGCTAGAAACCTCTTCAAACGTTTTGCTCGATAAAATAATAATAATAAAATCGCGAATTTGAGCTTTACGATTATCAATTTCTTGAATCACGTCTTCACCTTTAACTTCTAATTCCATATTCACTTTTAAAACTTTACGACCTTTTGATCCGGCAAGATTTACAATAAAAGTTTCCAACGGAACAACTTTGCCAATTTCTTCTCCGTGACCTTTTTCAGCCTCTTGCGTTTTCTTTTCGCCGTCGATAACTTGTTCAATTTCTTTAGCCGGGTCAGCTACTTGAGTATGTTTTGATTTCCACAACATAAAACCAACGCCGATGACGACGAGCATGTTTAAAACAACTAAGCCTATCAACAACTTAGACTTTCCTTCACCACCACCTGAGCTCACTGGTGAGCTCGCTGGCGCACCACCTGCTGCATTACCTGAAGCTGCGGCTTGTTTTGCTTCTGCGTTGTTTGCTTTATCTTCAGCCACTGCATCCTCCTCGATTTTAGTCTTTAAAACGGTCCATTAAATTTGAGACACACCTACATATAAAGAAGGTGAGCAACGAAAGTGCCAACTAGACTTTAGAGGCAAAAAAGAAACGTAATTAGTTTTTTTGGACGCGATGAGAAAAGCATTGGATTTGAGGATATAAGTCTCGGCAAAAAAATCCAAAAGTATGACTGGTCCAGTTAGAAATTTGTCATGGACTAGACTCGACCTGACTAGTCTAAAGTCGCATTTATTTTTTAATCATTTTCAAATCAGAAACAAATAAATCAACAACTTTGGGCGCTCCTGCAATCAAATCTTTTTGAAAAGCATCGTATCTGATTCCCGAGTAATTCACACATTTTCCTCGGGCTTCTTCGACTAATAAAATACCTGCAGCCACATCCCAATACACTCTTTCCCTACACGACGCTCTTCCGATCTCGGGAAGAGCGTCGTGTAGGG
>CALMPX010000169.1 GCA_937871355.1 uncultured Bdellovibrio sp. | reverse complement strand
CCCCATTGCTCATTTCTATAAATGATGAAATGCTTTGGTGTAAATACGGAGTCGAGGTTTATTTAAAAAAATTATGAAAATTATTTTAGCCAGTACTTCCAAATATCGAGCTCAGCTTGTTGAAAAATTAGGTCTTGCTTTTGAATGCATAAAGCCCCTCGTCGATGAAGAAATTATTAAAAGTATATTGATATCCGAGAACGCATCACCGCTCGAAATGGCTGAAACCCTTTCAAAACAAAAGGGAACTTCGCTGCAGTCAATCTACCCGAACGATATTATTATTTCAGGTGATCAACTTGTTAATTTTCATGGCAAAATTATTGGAAAACCGGGATCAAAAGAAAAAGCGTACGAACAACTTAAGCTGATGAATAACAATACGCATGAACTTGTCACGGCGACGACTCTTATTTTTGATGGAAAAGTTCTACATAATAATAACATCACAAAAATGAAAATGAAAAACTTAACAGATGCTGAAATTCGAGCTTACGTTGAATTAGATAGTCCGATTGATTGTGCCGGCTCAATTAAAATTGAAAGTTATGGAATTTCTCTCTTTGAAAAAGTTGATTCGACGGACTTTTCAGCAATCCAAGGTTTACCTCTTATCTGGATTTCAAACACTATTAAAGGATTAGGCTATGAACTTTTTAAAAAATAAATTAATTGATATATCTATCGAAGCTCGAAATTTTTCACACTCTCCTTATTCGACTAAAAAAATTGGCGCAGCTATTCAACTCGACAATGGAAAGATTTACTCGGGCTGTAATATAGAAAATGCCTCTTATGGTGGAACAGTATGCGCTGAACGCGTTGCTATTTGGAAAGCTTACAGCGAAAATAGTTTACCTATCAGAATAAAATCTATTGCTGTTTCAAGCGATGAGAACTCACCTTGGCCGCCTTGTGGCTTCTGCCGTCAAGTGATGGCTGAATTTGCCACGCCTGAAACAGAAATCACTTTAGTGAATTTACAGAAAAAAGAAGTCTCGATGAAGTTTGCTGAACTATTTCCGTTTGCTTTCGAAGCCAAGCATTTGAATAAATAATTAGGAAGCCATTGAATCTGGGCTTTTTAACACTTATTTAACGTTAAAATTAGGATCAGAATGCTGTTAAG
>CALMPX010000168.1 GCA_937871355.1 uncultured Bdellovibrio sp. | reverse complement strand
GTTTATTTCACTGGCGCTTTCAAAAGTTATGGCCAAGTGGATGATGGGGGTTAAAATTATTGATCCCCAGACCGCTGATCAAAGTTTATTAAGCTTGGTTCAAAAGGTGCATGGTTTTGCACGACTTGCCGGTATCGAAAAGATGCCTGAAGTTGGTTATTACGAGGCGGATGATTTAAATGCTTTCGCAACAGGACCCAGTAAAAACAAATCGCTTGTTGCAGTATCGACAGGATTACTTCGCCAGCTGAATGAAAAAGAGCTCGACGGCGTTTTAGCTCACGAAGTGGCCCACATCGCGAACGGCGATATGGTCACGATGACTCTGATTCAAGGTGTGGTGAATGCGTTTGTCATGTTCTTAGCACGAGTTATTGGATTTTTTGCGAGCCAGTTTGTTTCAGAAGATAAGCGGGGCATCGTTCAGTTTGGAATTGTTATTGCGTGTGAAATTTGCTTAGGCGTTCTTGGAATGATGGTCGTTTCAGCCTTCTCAAGACAAAGAGAATACCGAGCTGATCAAGGTGGAGCTCTGCTTTCAAGTTCAAGCAGTATGATTTCAGCTTTAGAAAAATTGAAATCCAAATATCAAATTTCACAAACTAAAGAACATCCTTCTATCGCTTCTTTGAAAATTTCAGGTCAAGCCGGTGGATGGCTCAAGCTGTTCTCAACGCATCCTGATTTAAATGACCGAATTCAAAGACTGAAAGAAAAATTTTAAGAGATACTAAAAATAAAGGAGTAAAAAATGAAATGTCCAACATGTTCTGAAGAAGTTAAATTAGTTATGACCGATCGACAAGGAATTGAAATTGACTATTGTCCTGAATGCCGAGGAGTGTGGCTTGATCGTGGTGAACTCGATAAACTTATTGAGAAATCGGCTTCAGCCCAAAATACTCATCCTGAACGGTTTGATAAATATAGAGAATCTAAAGATGATCACCGTAAAGAATACGACTACAAAAGAAAAAAATCATTTCTTTCGGACATCTTTGATTGACGTCGTCAATGTAAAATAGGATTTCGATCTATCTGATCGAAAATTAAAGTTGATCAGATTTTTTGTCGGAGAAAAATGGGAATTGCAGAAAAATTACAAAAAAAAATACGAGGGACTATTCAAGTTTTACAAAAATTTGTTGATCGTATTTGGTATCCACCTTTTATTGGATTACTCGCGATCCTTGATAATTTTGTCATGATCATTCCTAATGATGGTATTTTGATTTCCAGTTCCATGCTAATGCCGCGACGATGGTTTACGCTGGCTCTTTGCGTAGCTATTGGATCAACACTGGGTTCAGTCCTATTAGCGACCTTCGTGGAGACTCGAGGCCTTGAATGGATTCTTGAAATTTACCCAAGAGTAAACGAAACCATGAGTTGGGTGTGGACCAAGAATTTTTTTGAAAAATACGGCATGATTTTGGTTTTTGCTGTAGCCGTTACACCTTTTATACAACAGCCGGTCATTATTATGGCAAGCTTAGCCGAGACGCCACTTATTTTATTAGCCTCTATTATTTTTTTAGGAAGAATAATTAAGTTTCTTATAATGGCTTATGTCGGATCTCATGCGCCGCAATATCTTAATAAATTATGGGGTATTAAAAATGAGTTAAATGAGACAGGAGTCGATATTAAATAATTAAAAAAATTAATTAAGT
>CALMPX010000167.1 GCA_937871355.1 uncultured Bdellovibrio sp. | reverse complement strand
CCTCGAGTTGTGGGTAACCAAATATACTTATGTTGCTGCAATTGCAACCTAACTTTTAATCTTTTCTGTAAAATTCTTTCGGCTAACCAAGATTCAGCTACTTGACCGTGTGATGGACTGTATAAAATTGTAAATTTTTTTAATAAATCATGTTGACGGCAAAAATTATCTGACCAATCCAGATCTTTTTCGCTCCCGATAACAAATTTATATTCCGTACTTTCATTGGAGAAATCGATATTTTTCATCAAAAAAGAATCAGCGGCTCCGCTATCGGGAGTTTTTACATCAAGTATTATTTTTACCCGGGGGTCTACGTGTTCAATTGATTTTGAACCACTGGTTTCAAGGGACACCATGTAATTTTCGCCACACAATATGTGGATTAATTTGTGGATATCTTTCTGGAGGAGCGGTTCGCCACCAGTAATACATATATATTGAGCCTCAAAACCGCGGACGATCTGTAAAATTTTTTCAATCGTCATCATCTCACCTTCATAATACGAGTATTTCGTATCGCAGTAAGTACAACGCAGATTACAGCCCGTGGTACGGATAAACACCGTACGCTCACCGGCGTAGCTGCTTTCACCCTGAATAGAGTAAAAAATCTCATTAATTTTAAGAGAGGTCTGAAGGTCTATTTCCATAGGAGAGGGAGGTGTACCAGAATCAGGTCTAGGAAGCAATACCTCTAGGCCCGTCATAAAACCTTGCTAGACCAGACCACCAGGCTTTTGCTTGCCGGGTCAAATAAGAGCTAAAATGAAGAGATGAATTCATTTTTAAAGAGATTCCAACACGATGTGCGCGCCATAGGGTTATTAGGTTTAGGTTTGTTTCTGGCATTGGCCCTGGTGAGTTATAACCCCCAGGATCCTTCATTTAACTCGCTTGGACAGGGTTTAAAGACTCTGAATTACTGTGGGATTATAGGAAGCTTTCTGGCCGATTTGATTTACCAAGCTTTCGGATTAACAGCGTGGTTAGCCATTGCAACGCTGTTCTATGTTGCTTTTAATAGTTTTAAAGCCGAAAAAACTCATTTAAAAGACGTCCGGCATTTGCTCGGTTTTGTCTTAGTGGCTTTTGTGGCGGCTTTGACGACCATTTACCTTCCGAATACGAAACTTTTTAATGAACAAATTTATCCTGGAGGCTTACTTGGCCTAGGGCTTTCTATGGGATTTGTGAAAATCTTTAACTCGATTGGAGCGCAGATCATTCTGTGGACCGGATCGCTGGTGCTTTTTGTTTTTTGTTTTGAATACTCGCTCCAAGAAGCTCTTGAATCCCCACTGGAAAATTTACAGGCCAAGCTTGCGGAGTTTTTTGAAACAAAAGGCAAAGGGAAAAACGCCGAGACGTGGTGGATGCGTATGACCGCCGGTTGGACTTTTAATCCACTCAAGAAAAAAGAAGATGAAAAAAAAATAGAAGGTCCAAAAGAGACACCGACAGAAATGAAAATTGGCTCATCTCAGCCTTCCGTCAAAGCTAAAGAGTTTATTGAAGAAGAAACTGAAGAGACCGGCGAAGAAGAATCAGATCTTGATGCAGCTTTAGCTCAAGATGTTTCTGATGATGATGTGGAAGTGTCGATGTACGAGCCTCCGGCTCGTCGAAAAGTGATCATGCCGGTGAAAACACCTCGTCGAGTTGAAAATTGGACGATGCCTAAATTATCTTTACTCGAAGATCCTCCTTTATCGCGGATTAAAATTGACGAAAAAGAAATTCGACGTAAAGCAGAAATCACTTTAGATAAACTAAAACAGTTCGATGTGAATGGACAAATAACAGCGGCTAAACCAGGTCCGGTCGTGACCATGTTTGAATTTAAACCGAACGCCGATGTTCGTGTGAACAAAGTCACTGAATTGGCCGATGATTTGTCATTAGCTCTATCGGCCGAATCTTTGCGTATTATTGCGCCGATTCCAGGACGTGATGTGATCGGAATTGAAACTTCGAACGCACAACGTGAAACAGTTTATCTTAAAGATTTGCTGGGTGATGAAACATTTTGGTCCGAAGATTTGAAGCTACCTATAGCTTTAGGAAAACAAACGAACGGAGACCCTAAAATCGTCGACCTTCGCAAGATGCCGCATTTGCTCATTGCGGGAACGACGGGTTCAGGTAAATCCGTTTTTACCGTAGCCACCATCACGGGATTTTTGTTCAGACATTCTCCTAAAACATTACGTATGATTTTGGTCGACCCCAAACAAGTCGACTTGGCGGCGTTTGCCGATATTCCTCATCTTATTATGCCGCCGATTCGTGATCCCAAAAAAGCCGTCTTTGCTTTACGCGGGGCGGTTAAAGAAAGGG